>JANQOC010000184.1 GCA_028279265.1 Hyphomicrobiales bacterium | reverse complement strand
TGTTCTGAAACTTCCGGAAAACGCGGTCGGCTTTGCGATCTTCGGCCTGGAATCTGGGTTCGTTTCCGACAAGACGGTTGTCATTTCCGAACAGGACATTCTTGGCGACCGCCTCACGCGCCCTCGTCAGCGGACCGCCAAGGCGAGCGATGTTCTGTTCGAGGTTTCGACCCTCAATGTCGGTGACCTTGTCGTGCACGCCGAACACGGCATAGGACGTTTCTCCGGTCTGAAAACCATCGAGGCGGCCGGTGCGCCCCATGATTGTCTTGAACTCGTTTACCACGGCGATGACAGGCTTTACCTTCCGGTTGAAAACATCGAACTCCTGTCCCGGTTCGGGCCGGAAGATTCCGGTATTCCCCTCGACCGGCTTGGAGGTGTTGCCTGGCAGAACCGCAAGGCGAAACTGAAAAAGCGTGTACGCGACATGGCCGAGAAGCTGATTGCCGTTGCCGCGCAACGGGAGTTGAACAGCGCCACCCCCATGCAGCCCCCGGAGGGTATCTACCAGGAATTCTGCGCCCGTTTCCCGTTCGAGGAGACGGAGGATCAGAAAACCGCGATCGATTCGGTTATCGAAGATCTGGCACGGGGCCGTCCAATGGACCGGCTGATTTGCGGAGATGTTGGATTTGGAAAAACAGAAGTGGCGCTCCGTTCGGCCATGATAGCCGTCATGGCCGGTTTCCAGGTGGCCATTGTCGTGCCAACGACACTTCTGGCCCGCCAGCACTACGCCACCTTCGCCGAGCGTTTTCGTGGCTTCCCCGTGCGTATTGCCCAGGCCTCGCGACTGGTAAGCGCAAAGGAACTCACTGCCGCCAAAGATGGAGTCGCCAAAGGCGAAATTGATATCATCGTCGGCACCCATGCCCTGCTTGGAAAGACGATCCGGTTCGCCAATCTGGGACTGCTGATTATCGATGAGGAACAGCATTTCGGCGTTCAGCACAAGGAACGCCTGAAAACCTTCAGAGAGGATGTTCATGTTCTAACTTTGACGGCGACGCCCATTCCCCGGACACTGCAATTGGCCCTGACCGGTGTACGGGAGTTATCCCTGATTACAACGCCACCCCTGGATCGCCTGGCCGTGCGAACCTTTATTCTGCCCTTCGACCCCGTAGTCATCCGTGAGGCTCTGCTCAGGGAACGGTTTCGGGGAGGGCAAAGTTTCTACGTTTGCCCCCGCATTTCAGACCTTGAGGAGGCCGGCCAGTTCCTGGCTGAATATATTCCGGAACTGCGGGTTGCTCGCGCTCACGGACAGATGCCCGCTGCCCAGCTCGATGATGTCATGAACGCTTTTTATGAGCAGAAATTCGATGTGCTGCTGTCGACCACCATCGTTGAGTCGGGTTTGGATATTCCAACCGCCAACACCCTGATCGTCCATCGTGCCGACATGTTTGGCTTGGCGCAGCTTTATCAGCTTCGGGGTCGAATTGGCCGGTCCAAAACACGGGCCTATGCCCATTTTACCATTCCCGTGAATGCCAAACTGACAGTGGCAGCAGAAAAACGCCTGAAAGTCCTGCAGTCCCTGGACACGCTGGGGGCGGGTTTCAGTCTTGCCAGCCACGATCTCGATATCAGGGGTGCGGGGAACCTGTTGGGAGAGGAACAGTCCGGCCATATCCGGGAGGTGGGCTACGAGCTCTACCAGTCCATGTTGGAAGAAGCGATAGCTTCCCTGAAAGGCGGGGAGGAGTCGCCCGTGGAAGATCAGTGGTCCCCGCAGATTTCACTCGGTACGGCGGTCCTCATTCCGGAAACTTATGTGCCGGACCTGCAATTGCGTCTGGGGCTTTATCGCCGTCTCTCACGCATCACCGACAACCAGGAGATCGAAGCTTTTGGCGCCGAGCTTGTCGATCGCTTTGGCGACATGCCTGAAGAAGTGCGCCACCTTCTGGATATCGTGCAAATAAAGACTCTCTGCCGCAAGGCCGGCATCCAGCAGATCGAGACGGGACCAAAGGGGGCTGTCATAACGTTCCGGAACAATGCCTTTTCCAATCCTGCGGCGCTGATTACGGAGGTCTCCGGAAATCATGAGAAGCTGAAACTGCGACCGGATCACAAACTCATCTATCTCGAGTCCTGGGACACGGTTGACCAGCGCTTTCAGGGTGCCCGCTCCCTGGTGCGGAAATTGTCGGAAATGGCTGAAACCGCTGATGCACAAACGGTATGATCCGGGCTCAGGGTTGATTATCGGCAATCTTGATCAAGGCTTGCGCCAGGAGCTCCGGTTGTTCGGCACCGGCAATGACAAAGGCATTGTTTATGATGAATGTCGGCAGGGCTTTGATGCCGATGGCTTTGCTCTCTTCTATATTCTGCAACACCCGCTCGCTGTCTTCTTCCTCGTAGAGTTTGTCCCGTACCCGTTCTGCATCCATCCCGCTCATGGCCGCGATATCACCCAGTAATTCCTGGTCGCCGATATCACCACCTTCCAAAAAATAGCTGACAAAGAGGTTTTCTGAGACATCGGCATCGCAATTCTCATCTTCAGCCCATAACATCAGGCGATGGGCATCCAGCGTGTTGGGCGTCCGCTCAATCCGATCGAAAAGGAAATTGATTCCGGCTTCTTCTCCGATTTCGCGGATCGCTTCAAAAATACCCACCGCTTTTTCCGGCTCATACTTGTCCTTGATGTAATCTTCGCGATCCACACCCTCAGGGGGAATTTCCGGATCGAGGAAGAAAGGGCGCCAGCTAATCACCGGTTCAATACCGGGCACTTTTTCCAGGGCCTGTTCCAGGCGCCGTTTACCGATAAAGCACCAGGGGCAGATGAAATCGGAGACGATTTGGATATGCAGTACGGGATCAGCCATGAGTCACAATGACGGGATAGAATTACAAAGATGTGCGTGTTCCGGAACGAATTTCGTCCCAGAGATTAAATCAGAACCGGGTGAAAGAACAAGTCGGGTTCAAAAATCGGCAAATCACTATAGCATCAGCGCCTTGGCGCTCCAGGCCCGGGCCACCAGGCCTTCGGGATCATCGCCCGCGGAATAGCCTGTAAGCGTCGATTTCATCTGCACAACTACCGGCTCATCGCAGTTTTCAAGAGCAAATTCGGTATGTTCGATGACGCCACGAATCCGGACGATGACATTCTTGGCGAGCTCGGGATCCGTATCCGGCAAAACGATCATGAATTCCTGGCCGCCAAAGCGAACGGCGACGTCTTCACCTCGGACCAGCAGTCCGATGACCTCGCCTACCTGGCGGATAATCCGGTCACCGGAGGCGTAGCCGAGTTTCTTATTGATCTCCGGCATATTCAGGATTTTCAGGGCAACAACGGAAAAAGACTGGGATGAGCGTCCGTAGTCCTGGATCATCGCCGACAAGTGCTGATACATGAAGCCCCGATTATAGAGTCCGATCAGGGCATCATTGGTGACCAGGTGCCGGGATTCCTGATAAATGTCCTTGAGCGTATTGCGAAATCGATATTCTCGAACAAGGGCATCAATTCTGAGACAAAGCTCAGCCGGTTGGATCGGTTTTTTCAGAATATCGGTGACGCCGGTCTCGTAGATTCCGAGAGCATGCACGTCGGGATGATCCACCATCATTATTACAGGCAAA
>JANQOC010000161.1 GCA_028279265.1 Hyphomicrobiales bacterium | reverse complement strand
GTTTCGCCCAGCCAGGAAACGAGTTTCCCCGGGCCCTGTGGCGAGGTTGATGCGCCGAGGACCAGGAAACCAATGTCCGGATCTTCGTTGATCAGGGATATCAGCTCTTCGGTAATTTCCCCAAACCTTATGATCTCGTCCCTTGGAACCTTATCGAGTTCGTTTTGCGCAAGCTTTCGCTGATAGAGCCGGAATACGGCTTTGGCCTTAGCCTCACCCTCTTCCCGCTGAAGGGCTTCGACACTGATCCAGTGCTGAAATTCTCCCGGCTCGACCACATAAAGCACGGTCAGGAAGCTGCCCGTATTTCGTGCCCTGCAGGCTGCGAAGAACAGCGCGCTTTCGCATTCCGGAGATTCATCGGCAACGACCAGAAATTTTCTCTGGTGACCGGGTTCGTGGATCTGACGCTTGGTTCTCTGTGGGTTCATTGAATTCTCTGTTTCGAAAGCATTCCGGAAGCCGTTGGGACGCGAGACCCAAGGCGCGCAATCAGCGCTTTTTGAAAATGTAAGACGCACCCAGTCCAGCAGCTATGGCCATGATGACGCACAATATGCCATATAAAAATGGCATCTCATGCGCCGTATTGTAAACCAGCTTCTCAATACCGGCCTGCTGAACATCGAAGGTCGAATTAGTTACCCCCTCCAGCTTGCCGCCCCGGAACAAATAAATATTCGCAAGGTAGTTTCCGGTGGGGACATCGGCGGGAATCTTAAACTGCGCCCGAAACAAGTGGGCACCGACAAAAAGGACACCCTCGGTATCCTGGAGAAATTTGGACTGTTTTTGCATCAACCGGACGAGGTTGTCGGAATAGTCGCGGCTATTGATACTGGCCGAGCTTAGATTTTGCCCCACGAGTTCCTGGGACAGGCTTTCGAAGCCAATGCCAAGTTTCTGCAGGTTTTCAGCCGATGTTATTTGCTCCAACGGCCTGTTTGACAACAGGGCCAGGTAGGCCGGCGCGTTGTCGAAGATCTGCTTTTCACTATTGAGCCAGATACCGGCGACACGCGATTTCTTCTGCAATTGCAGGGTCTGCGCCGGACCTTCGATCACCACAACGACGTCCGGTTTTTCCTGGGGACGGACGCCCTGCCGATCGACGGTCGTGCCGAAGAGGGTAATGCTGGCGCCGGAAAAGCCGATATCGACAATGATATTGTGGGATGTGAGATCCGTTTCGATGGATTGGGCATTAACCTGTGCCGAGCTCAATGCGGCCAGGCCCAGAGCAGCGGTCATGACGATCATTTTCGCCCACCGCATCAGAACTATTCGTGTCAATAAAATCTGCAACAGCTTTCTCTGCATCAATGACCGCCCCCCAAACCGACAGTGAGCGAGAACAAATCGTCGGGCTCTAAGACCAGATCCAGTCCGAGTTTGACGCAGACCAGGAGAACCAGGATCGCCAGCAGTGCGCGCAATTGCTCACCGCGCAGCAGCACCCCGGCCCGGGCGCCCAATTGAGCTCCGACAACGCCGCCAATCATGAGCAACAGCGCCAGGACCGCGTCGACCGTCTGGTTCTGTGTCGAATGCAGTATGGTCACCAGGCCGGTCACAAAAACAATTTGGAACAGGGAGGTGCCGATAACGACGTTTGTCGGCATTCGCAGCAGGTAAATCATGGCGGGCACCATAATAAATGCACCGCCAACACCCATGACCGCGGCCAGGAGCCCCACAAAAGCGCCGATCAAGATGGGGGGAATGGCGCTGATATAGAGCTTGGACCGTTTGAAGCGTG
>JANQOC010000149.1 GCA_028279265.1 Hyphomicrobiales bacterium | reverse complement strand
CCTTGGCCCTTGTCGCCGCTCGCGCTCGATTTTTCAGCAGCGGCGCGCCCCTTTGCCGTTGATGGTTTTGGCTTTTCTGCCGACTTCTTGTCTGTTTTTTTGCTCATATTGAATGGGAGAAGTTGGGCTTATCCAAAATACTATATAAATCAATATGTTGGGCCGCATTTATCGAAAAAGTGGGAGGCTGGACAATAACCCGTGTCAATCTCGTTAGGGCTGCTTCCTTCCGGACCTGACCCGGTTGGCGAGGGACCCGTCCATCGCCAACCTCCCACCATAATTATATGAACTTCAGACCGGTGAAGAAACCCCATAAGATTGTTTTTTTGATAACAATGGATCTAAATTTGCTAGATTACGGATATCAAATACAAGCGAAATTTTTTGTCTTGATTCAGACCCGGAAATGACCGCGAAAAATCGGCAGTGATCCTGTGTCTCGCGACAAAGTAATTGATAAGATTGAGAACAGGAAATTACGATGGACCATCTCATTCCCCATTATCCGAGCATCCGGACATCGACCGCATTTGCGCGGATGGGACATGTGCGCAGCGACAAGGGCTGGGTCAGCAAACAACGCCAGTCCCCAAGAGCGGTGTTCATGGTCTTCGTCGACTCGGAACCGGTCCTAAGCCATGGGAGCTCTGCGGCAGGAGACGCGACTTCCCGGGTTGCCATTGAATGGTTTCAGGCGGATGAACTCGAGGCCCTGGGTCTGGAGTCCCACGAAGCCTTTTTCCTGGGAAACGATACGGATGACCGGCCGCGCTTTGCCTTCTCCCTCTATGGATGGTTCGTAAACAAATCCGAGCTTCGCAGATCGGCGTTCGAAAACAGGGCCAATCTGCGAAGCCTTGCCATAGACGGTGAAATGTCACCGGAGGATCTCTCAACCATCGGTCAGGCAAAAGCTCTGGTCCACTGGAACGAGACCCATCAATGTTGCGGCAAATGCGGCGCAAAAACCAAGCCGAGGGATGGGGGATGGCGCCGGCAATGCTGGTCCTGTCAGCAAAACTATTTTCCAAGATCCGACCCCGCCGTCATCATGCTGGTTACGGACGGATCGCGGTTCATTCTCGGCAAGGAAGAACGGTTTCAAAATCGGTTCATGTCGATAATCGCGGGCTTTGTCGAACCCGGTGAATCCATCGAGAACGCCGTTCGCCGGGAAACAATGGAAGAAACAGGAATCGAAGTCGGGAATGTTCAATATGTGGCAAGCCAACCCTGGCCGTTTCCTCACAACATTATGATCGGCTGTCGCGGCGAAGCCCTGACCACCGAGTTTCAACTTCATGACTCGGAACTCATGGAAGCACGCTGGGTTGATCGCGAGGAAGCAAAGCTAATGCTTGCGGACAAGCATCCGGAGGAGATCCGGGTTCCGCCCCCTATTTCCATCGCGCACATGCTCATCAGCCAGTTCGTCGATGGGTTGTTATAGCGATTGGCCTGATGCGCGCTGGCCGAGCTAGACACAACGCCCGCCATCGACCTCCAATCCCACTCCGGTTATGAACTCCGCTTCATCACTCGCCAGGAACAGCGTGGCTTTGGCGATATCCTCCGGTGTCGA
Organism: Hyphomicrobiales bacterium; assembly: GCA_028279265.1. Taxonomy (GTDB): domain Bacteria; phylum Pseudomonadota; class Alphaproteobacteria; order Rhizobiales; family CAYWUX01; genus JANQOC01. The sequence continues at coordinate 1,933 of JANQOC010000149.1, read as the reverse complement.
CATCCGACCGAGGGGTATCGACGAAACGAAGGATGCGCGGTTTTCCGCCGTATCGGGTTTGCCCATGAAGTCTTCCAGCAGACCGGTCACACCCATGACCGGGCAAAGCGCATTTACCCGAATATTCAGAGGTGCAAGCTCAACCGCCATGGATTTGGTCATGGTCATGACCGCACCTTTCGACGAATTGTACCAGGTCAGTCCCGGTCTGGGCCTCAATGCGCCCGTCGATGCCGTATTGATGATCACGCCGCCCCCCGATTTCTTGAATACAGGTACAACCGCCAGTGTCGAAAGATAAATCGATTTCACATTGACGTCGTAGATGCGATCAAATTCTTCTTCGGTGACATCAAGGAGAGATTTGTTCTTGTGGGTGGCACCGGCATTATTGACGAGAATATCAAGCCCTCCAAATGATGAAACCGCAGTTTCAATCATGGACTGAACGTCCGCTTTTCTTGCCACATCACACTGCACGGCAACGGCCTGGTCTCCGATATTTTCTGCAACGGATCGAGCCCCTTCTCCGTTCAGATCAGCTACGACAATTTTTGCGCCTTCATTAACGAAGAGTTCTGCAATGCCTTTTCCGAATCCGGAAGCAGCGCCGGTGATAACGGCAACTTTGTCTCTAAGTCTCATTTTCATTCCTTAAATATAATTTTAAAAATAAATTCTAGTTCTCCATGGGAGGCAGTTCCATACGTTCCTTTAATTTCTGCCGGATCGGACTGGCCTTGTAGCTGCCCAGAATTCGGACCTCCGTCGAGAAAAACGACAATTCCTCAAGAGCGAGCTGAACCAGCCTCTCCTGGGGATGCCCTTCGACATCAGCGTGAAACATCGTCGCCTCGAATGTACCGCCGAGCTGATACGATTCCAGTTTCGTCATATTGACGCCATTGGTGGCAAATCCCCCGAGCGCCTTGTACAGGGCCGCGGGAACATTGCGGACGCGAAAAATAAACGTCGTCATGATTGGGCCGTCCTCGACGTCCGCATCATCCGGTTCCGCCGCCAGAATCAAAAACCGGGTCGTATTGTGTTCCGCGTCTTCAATATCTTTTTTCAAAATCTTGAGATCGTGAATTTCCGCAGCCAGGTTGGGGGCAATGGCGGCCTGCGACAAATCGCCCGAGGCAGCGACCATACGGGCGGATCCGGCGGTATCGGCTTCGACCACCGGAATGAGCCCCAGCTCCCTGATCACGTTCCGGCACTGCCCCAGCGCCATTACATGACTGTGTACGGTCTTGATCGTATCAAGACTTGCTTCCGGCAGCGCCAGCAGTTGAAACTGTATGCGTTCAAAGTGTTCTCCGACGACATAGAGCCCGGACTCCGGCAACAGATGATGGACATCGGCAACACGCCCCGCCAGCGAATTTTCAATGGGTATCATGGCCAGCCGGGCTTCCTTGTTGGAGACCGCAAACATGGCATCTTCAAACGTGGCACAAGCCAGGGATGTCATCTCAGGAAAGGCATCCTGACAGGCCATATGCGAGTTTGATCCTTCTTCTCCCTGATAGACAATCTTGTTTTCAGGCGCGTCGTTTTTATTCATCTTCTGTTTTCACCCGACAGACACATCGTCAGTCATTTACATATTACTTGGTTCATATGAATGAGATTATCGCGATGTCTGTTCTTTAAAATATTGCGCAGCTTTATCCAAATCTGCCGGAGTATCGACGCCCAGGGGAATTGTGTCAACGAGCGTGCAATCAATCCTCATTCCGTTTTCCAGGGCCCGCAATTGTTCCAGTTTTTCCCGCAATTCCAGCGGTGTAGGACGCAGCGAGACAAATCTCTCGAGAGATTGCCGCCTGAATGCATATATACCGATATGGTGGTAGAGAGGCCCTTCCCCGTGCGGCGCTGTTGCGCGTGTGAAATAGAGGGTGCGTAAGACATCGTCCCGGTTTGT
>JANQOC010000141.1 GCA_028279265.1 Hyphomicrobiales bacterium | reverse complement strand
ATCTCGGCGAGCTGATCGTGATCGAAGGGTTTCGCAAGATAGTCATTCATTCCGGATTCCAGACACAGTTCTCGATCTTCCGAAAACGCGTTTGCGGTGATGGCAATGATGGGAATTTGAGCCGGATTGACACCATTTTGCAGTACGGGCATACGGCGTAAAATTTTTGTCGCCTCCAGCCCGTCGACTTCGGGCATGTGCATGTCCATCAAAATCATATCGATTCTGGGAAGCTTGCCGATGGCCGAAGTCCTCATCAGTTCGATGACCTCCTGCCCGTTTTCGGCGTGTAACACCTCGCACCCTTCTTTCTTCAACATGGTGATGGCAAGTTTGGCATTGATCTCGTTGTCCTCGGCCAGGAGAACAGTGAGTTTGAATTCTCTCGGGTCTGAACATTCCGTTGTTAAACCGGATTTCAGGCCTGCTTCTTCGCCGTTCCGGCATTCCGATTCTTCGGCATAAACTGAGGATTGATCCTGGGGTTCCCCGACATCCGACCCGGTAAGTCTCTTGAACAGGGAGTCGGAACGAACGGGGCGAACCAGGTAGGCGTCAAATCCCTTTTCCTTCATTTCATTGACGCTGCTTCGGTCGGCGGTATCGATCAGAAACAGGGCGCGGACCGGTCTGTTGTGGGCGCGCGCCTCCTTCAGCATAAGCTGCGCCTGGGCAGGCCGGCTCGTGGGATCGGTGATAATGGCCTCGTAGGGGTTTCCCGCCTCTGCTGCGCGCCGGATCTGTGTGACGGCGAGCTCGGGCAAGGCCCAGTCCGCTTCCCGGCCTGAAGAGTTCAATGTCTTGCAGATGAGCTTGGACTCAATATCAAACTCCGAAATAACGAGCACCCGCGAAGGATTGCGGGTCTGCAGGTCGGTGTATCCATTCAAGTCTTCTTGCTGATAAGTAAATGGCAGCGTCACGGTAAATGTGGAGCCGATTTTCAGTTCACTTTCGACCTGAATATCCCCGCCCATTTCCTGGGCAAGTTTCTTGCAGATCGTCAGCCCCAGCCCGGTTCCGCCATAGCGCCTGGCAGGTGTTCCGTCAGCCTGTTCGAATGCCTTGAATATCAGTTCACAATCGGTCTGGGAGAGCCCGATTCCCGTATCGCGCACCAGGATACGGGCTTCGATGTTTTCCTGGTTCTGCTCTTTTTCACCATGAATTTTTTCGGAGAGGATGGTCTCAAAGCCGACTTCGATCGCCACACCGCCTTCATCCGTAAACTTAATGGCATTACTCACCAGGTTCAGCAGAATTTGACGGACCCGCACCTCGTCTCCGATAACGTTTCTCGGCAAGTTTTCGTCGACGAACCAGCCAATCTCGATTTGCTTGTCATGAGCGCGGGGGCTCAGCAATTCGGTTACCGACTGCACCATGTCCCTGAGGTCGAAGGGCGCTTCGATCAGTTCGAGCTTGCCGGCTTCGATTTTCGAAAAATCGAGTATCTCGTCGATTAGGGACAGGAGAACTTTGGCGGACTGGGAAATTGCCCTGGCATAGGATTTCTGCTCGCCGGAAAGCGGCGTGTCCAGCAAGAGACCGGTCATCCCGAGAATACCGTTCATGGGTGTGCGGATTTCATGGCTCATGGACGCCAGAAAACGAGACTTTGCCTGGCTGGCTTCTTCAGCGCGGGCACGCGCATCCTGCAGAGCGTCTCTGGCTTCCCGCTGTTCCGTGACATCTCGCCCGACGCTCTGGGTTTCACGCAGGGCGTTCAATTCGTCGAGGATGACAAATTCTTCCCATTCGATCCACCTCGCGCCGCGGGATGTCTGGACCCGCTGCATAAAACTTCTTCGGTTGTTTCCGGTGAGCGACGGTTTCTCCTGTTCGTCTTCACCTTCCAGGATCTGGGGTCGAAAAAACTCTCCGAGAATATCGTTTCTTCTGATTGAGAATGTACGACAGAAGGCATCATTGACGAAGGTTAGCCGCCCCTCGGAATCTCTTCTGAGAATTATGTCTTGCTGATTATCGAGAAGTTCACGATAGCGGGCTTCGTTGTCTCTCAATTCCCAGTAAACATCTTTGAGGGATTCGATACTCGTCTCCAGATGTCCCGCCATTTTGGTCATGTCTTTGACCGATGGGCCGGAGGGGGCATGCGCCTCGGTTTGCTCTGCCGGTTCATCTGCGGAGTAATAATTCTCATTCCTGGGGTTTTGCATATTTGTCAAACAAAGGGTCGCGACGACCAATGTGACGGCGACGGAGGCGGCAATAACCATCATGTCGTTGGGAACGAGGGCACCTGTGGCGAAACCCAGCAATACCAGGGTGGCACAAAGGAATCCCGCGGCCAGGAGACTGAAACTGAGGCGGCCCAGCGCAAACTTCGGGGCCTGCCGCCCATAAGTCCGTGCAGATTGTGGTTGCGGTGACTCCGCGACACCCTCGATCGCCTGAGAAGGCCTGTTAGCCTGAGAAGGTTCTGAGGTTGCTGAAAGGCTGTCGAAACCCGCAATCCGTGGCATTTTGATACTCTCTTGCACCGATTTTTTAAGTTTTCAAAGAACCACAAAACCTTTCAGAAACAATTACATCATTCGAAAAATTCGAGGAATGGGACACCAATTCGCCCAAACGTCCTATTCACACCGGCCTATTCGGGGCAATCCTGCCCTACTGGTTAATGGGTCGTTAAAATACCGGCTGTCAAAGGGCCGTTCACCGAACAGAGTCCATGCCGGCAAATATAATGGGAGCTTAGTCAGAACCGGCCGTAAACGACGGCAGGCAGCCAAAGAGCCAGGGCCGGTATGAAAACGATGAGTGCCAGCCGGATCAAATCGGCCGCAAAGAAAGGAGCAATACCTCTGAAAATACTCTTCAGCGGTACTTCCGGCAGCATCGATTTCAGAACGAAAACATTAAGCCCGATAGGTGGCGTAATAAGGCTGATCTCGACGACCATGACCATGACGATCCCAAACCAGATGAGATCGAAGCCAAGACCTTCAACCAGTGGCACAAAGATCGGCACAGTCAGGAAGATCATGGCCAGGCCTTCGATCACCGTCCCCAGCACAACGTAAAAGGCGAGGATGATCAGCATCACAACCATGGGAGAAAGCTCGAGTGTTTCAACCCAGCTGACCATTTCCGCAGGCAGGCCCGACATGGTGACGAAATTGTTGAGCACCAGGGCGCCAATGACAATCACCAGAACCATGGCGGTCGTGTTAACGGCTTCCAGCAGAGAATCGAAAAAAATTCGCAGGTTCATCCGCCCGCGCAAAATGGCGAAAATCAAAGCCCCGATGGCGCCAATGCCGCCGGCCTCGTTAGGTGTAAAAACGCCAAATGAAATTCCGCCCATGATCAGCAGGAACAGCAGAGCGACACCCCAAATTTTCCAAAGTGTCTGAAATCGCCGTTTCCAGCTCGACCGGTCGCCGCGCGGTCCCATTTCAGGCCAGATATAGGTGACCAGCTTGATAACCGTAATGTAGGAAACAATGGTTATGATCCCGGGTATAATGCCGGCAACGAAGAGGGCGGCAATGTCTTCCTCGGTCAGGATGCCATAGATAATGAGCGCGGCACTGGGCGGGATCAGAATTCCCATGGTGCCGCCCGCGGCCACCGTTCCCGCGGCCAGGCTGTCCGCATATTTGAACCTGCGCATCGACGGCACGGCGACCTTGGCCATGGTTGCGGCGGTCGCCAGGGAACTGCCGGAAACCGCAGCGAATCCCCCGCAAGCGGCGATCGTCGACATGGCAAGCCCGCCGCGGAAGTGCCCGATCCAGGCATCCGCTGCCTCGTACATGTCATCGGCTAGTGCGGCCCGGTGTACAAACGCTCCCATCAACAGGAACATCGGCAGCACCGCAAAGTTTGTGTTCAGGGTAACGTCGAGTATTTGCTGGCCGACCATTTCCAAGGCCGGTTCCGTGCCCCGCAGGATGGCGAACCCGGCACCGCCGACGAGCAGCATGGTGAGCCCCAGAGGATAGCCGAGAAAGGCAATCAAAAACAGTATTCCGAAACCGATCAAAGATACGATCATTCAACAACAACCATCATTAAAATCTCGGAGCATTCCACCCCTGGCGAACTCTTGAACTCCCTCTGAGACCCGTCAATGTCCCCCGGTATCCCTGACCTGCCGCCGCCAGCATATGCGCAGCAACAGGAAACAAGTCAAAAATGACAAGACCGACATCGCATAGATCAGCGGCGCCCGGGAAATACCTAAATTTTCGGTGACGAAATCATTGGCCGCCTCATCAAGTCCGGCCATCAGCAATCGATAACCGATAAAGGCCATCATGAAGGCGGTTCCCAAGGCCATTACATAGGCGAGCACCCGGCGAATTGGACCGCGGATAAAGCTGTCAAACAGGTCGACTGTAATGTGAGTCTGGTTGACCGAAACCAGCGGCAGGCCGGTGAAGGCGATAACCCCCAGCAACAGGCCGATGATTTCAAAGCTGCCGCGGATGGGGCTGGCAAAGAGGTAGCGCCCCAGAACATCGACGAATGTCAATGCCGACATTAGGAACATTGCCGTTGCCGCGACGATTTTCAGGGGCGTAAAAACCCAAGATGGATGCTGGGCACCTTGTTGATCGGTGCCCGGCTGTTCATCTGTCTCAGACATGGATACTCAGCTCACTCCATCGAAGCAATCTGATCCATGTAGAATTTGAGGGCAGCTTTGCCGTCGATACCTTTTTTGTCGGCAGCCTTCACCCAGTCCTCAGACGCGTAGCTTAGCTTGCCTTTGAGCTCATCGATGAAAGCCTGGCTTGCCGCCTCGATCGCGATGCCTTTTTCCTTGGCGCCATTCAGCGCGGCCTTGTCGAGGGCGTCAACTTTCTTGCCGGCATTACGGGCAATTGTTTCACCGGAAACGCTCATGACCAGTTCCTGATCCTTTTTCGACATGGCGTCCCATTTCTTCTTGTTCAGCAGCAGCGAAAAGGTCACGGAGCCGACACCGCCCGGAACCTGCGTGATATGTTTGATATAGGGCATGGTCTTAAATGCGTTCAGCGTGTAAGGCGAGGTCACCTTGCCGTTGACGATACCCTTTGAAACGACGTTAAACATTTTCACGCCGGGGACGGAAACGACAACAGCGCCGAGGGATGTCAGATATTTGTTGTTTACACCGGCGAGCCCCCACATTTTTTCCTTGGTCAGATCACTGACAGCGCGAATGGGTTTGTTACCGTGGAAGATCTGGTTACCGCTGGTCGTCCACAGGCCGAGCAGCTTGATGCCCTTATACTCGTCGGCTTTCGCCAGGTATTTTTCGTAAGTGCGCCACAGTGCGACACCGCGTGTCTCAGCCAAAGTACCGGCAAACGGCAACTGGGCAACCGGAGGTAGCGTCAATCGATTGCGTTCGAATGTATTGGCCAGCATGGCAACATCGGCAATTCCCTTGGTGATCATATTCCACTGCTTGGGAGGCGGTGCCAGAGTAGCCGTCGTGAACTTGACCTTTACCCGCCCCTCGGTGACGCGCATGACGTCTTTGGACCAGGGAATGAACATCCCCGTGTTAAAAGGGTGTTTCGGCGGCACAAATATATTGAACAGCAGTTCGACCTCGGCCTTCGCCGGTGCCGTGATGGGAACGGAACTCACCGCAAACAGGGTCATACCCAGCAGGGCGATCGCGCTCTTCCGAAAAATTCTGATAACCGGCATTGATATCCTCCCTTTACTTCAAATCTGAAAGTCTGAGCCAATAGACTGGCTTATTGTTCGAACCTTCGGGTTTTCTCTTTATTTTCCAGTCTGATAGCAATTTCGCGACTGCGGGCGGACGAAACGGATCGAGAAGCGCCGGCACCCGCATGCAGCAACTGCCACTTTATCGATTTTTAAAAATATTTCCAAGAAATATCGATTGAATGGGGTTAAGAATCTAATTCTCCGCATATGTAATTCGCTGAGAATCTGCCCGTTTCTGCGTTGCCGGCTAGGCATATCCTGGTCATTATTTTGGAATGAATGCCTCAAATTCAGGAGAATTTGCGCCAGACCGTTGAGTAAATCGATATTTTTCAATAAAATTCATTTACATCGTTTTTTGTTTCGTTAGAAATCATTTGACGATGCGAAATTTTTAACGGCGAATTGAAAAAACTGATATGAATTCGTCGGACCAGAAGAATGGGCCGTTCCGGAAACTTCCGATGGACTGACTGGACGGACAGGCGTTCTCACAAACCCTCCAGTAGAACCTTGGAGAACTATGACTGATATAAAAGAACCAGAGTTTGAGCCAATTCCAGTACAGGGGACATTGACCCATAAGGCCTATTGCCAGCTCCGGGCCGCAATCCTCAAGGGAGAGCTGTTGCCAGGCAAGAAGCTCAAGATCGAGGAATTGCGGAAAAATGTGGGAACCGGTGCCAGTCCGATACGTGAAGCTCTCAGCCGACTGACATCCGACGGCCTGGTCGACCGGATAGACCAGCGGGGTTTTCGCGTCGCGACCATCAGCCAGGAGGAATTCGACGATCTTCTCAAAGCCCGCTGCTGGCTGGAGGAACGGGCTTTGCGCGAATCCATCGCTCAGGGAGAAGCCAAATGGGAGGAGGACCTCGTTTTATCCTTCTATCGGCTGAACCGTCTGCCGCGTGCGACCGGCGACGATAAATTTACAACCAACATGGAGTGGGAAAAGCGGCACAAAGAGTTTCACATGGCTTTGATCGCGGCTTGCGGCTCCAGCATTCTCCTAGGCTATTGCGATGAGCTCTACGATAAGAACATTCGTTATCGCAACATGACGGAATCCGTGGCTTACCCGAGCCGCAATGTGACGCAGGAACATGAAGGTATTTTGAATGCCACGGTGGATCGCAATGCCGACCTGGCGGTCAAACGGCTGCTGGATCACTATAAGAATACCGGGTCCCTGCTGCGCTCGACACTTGCGGTCATGAACCGGGACAGCGGCTCAGGCCGAAAATAACCGACAGCGCGATTTAAATCCCACCCCCAATATTTGTTGTGCCTGCAGGCCCCTGAAGGCCTGCTTCCGGAATCGGGCTTTAAGCGGGCGATGCACGACTTTGATTTGTGCGAATGACCCCTAGAGCAGTACCAGGCTCAATGACGGGAAGGCGATAACCGCGATCAGCACAAACAGCATGATGACCGCGAACGGAAAAGCGCCTGCGAAGACGTCAAACAAAGTTACGCGCGGATCGTTGATCGTACTCTTGATGACGAAGCAGGATATCCCAAGGGGAGGTGTCAGCAGTCCGATTTCCGCACCGATAACCGTAACGATACCAAACCAGACGAGGTCGCCACCAAAGGCTTCAACGGCGGGCAGGAACAGGGGTACGACAATCAGAATTATAGATGCCGTGTCCAGGATCGTGCCGAGAAAGATAAGCAGGATAACATAAAGCGCCATGACGGCGGCGAAACTCAAATCGATGCTTGCCAGCCAGTCGCCGAACAGGGTGGGCAGGCCCGCCACGCCGAGCATGCGGCTGTACATGGAGGCGGTAATGATCAGGAACAGGATACTGGCGGTGATATGCCCGGTATCAACTAAGGTCGATTTGAGCTCTTCCCAGCCAAAACGACGGCGCAATATTCCGATAATCAGGGCCAGGAGCGCGCCCGCTGCACCGGCTTCCGTCGGTGTCACGACACCGCCATAAATTCCTCCGAGCACCACAAGGATCAGAAACATCACCGGTATAAGACGCAGGAACATTTCCGTAAATGACATGAGATCATCGGCATCGGCAGCAACAAGCTCCTGGCCGCTGAGCCCGCCTTTGCCGACAAAACCAAGGGCGAATGTCGCCATTAACATGATACCGATCGCATAGGCCACGGTTAGAAGCAGGCCCGGAATAATGCCGGCGATGAACATCTGGCCAACGGATTGTTCGGCGACAAACGAGTAGATGATGAGCATGACGCTCGGCGGAATAAGCATGCCCAGCACGGAACTGCCGGCGACCACGCCGACGGCAAATCGGCGCGTGTAATCAAACTTGACCATTTCCGGCACGGATACCCGCGTAAACACCGAGGCCGAGGCGATAGAGGAACCGGTTACGGAAGCAAAAACCGCATTGGCCGCGACCGTCGCAATTCCCAGGCCGCCGCGAATCCGTCGAAACGCCTGGTTCGCAACCGTATATATATCTCCGCCGATACCAATTTTACTGACGACAAGCCCCATCATCGTAAACATCGGCACAGTGGCGAACGTATACTCCGCGACACTGTCAGAAACGGCAATACCCAGAAGCTTCAGGGCAATATCGTAGTCTTCCTTGATGATCCACACGCCCAGGAAGGAGATCATTCCAAGCGCGACGGGTATGTAAACGCCCGAGTAAATCAGGAAAACAATGACAATCAGGGAAACAAACCCGATTTCAATAGGACCCATGTGAATTACCCCTCCCAATCCATTATTATCTTATTGTTCCTGAGAAGTTGGACCTATTGCCGTTTGGTAGGTATTGGCGAGAAAGCGAAGCAAAGTCAGGGTGGCCCCGTAGACAATCACGGCTTTTCCCGGCCAGTCAGGAAGTGTGAACACCCCTTCATCGCCGTGGAAATAACCACGCTGGTAGGAATCGACCAACAGCGGTACAGCACCGATCAGAATGAGGAGCAGGAAAACAAAAGCCAATAAATCAATGGCCATACTTAGTATACGCCCGAAGGCCGGCGAGCGACGCAACATAAGGGACAGAAAACCGTCCGAGCGTGTCAGTCTTCCGACACGCACCGTATCTGCCAGTTGCGTGAAGACGATAACGATTATTGAAACCTCGACCAGTTCGATGACGCCTTTAATCGGTGCCGTGTATCCGGTGAAGGAGAGCGTTCTCCCTGCGGCATCTGCACATACCAGAATCACGAGCAGAAATACCCAGACCGAACCGATACTGTTCGAAAAAACAATAATTTTGTCCAGCAGTTGGATAACTGCTGGACGTTGATCAGATTGCGGCTCAACCGGTGCCTTTTCTGGCTCAAAAATTTCCGACATCAGCTAAGCCTCAATCAATTTGTTTCTGTCGTTCCGACGATTATTTGTCCCAGTCGCGCAACGGCTTTTCGCCTGCTGTCCGCAACTCGGCCATATAGTCAGCAAGAATTTTCTTGCCGGGAACGCCTTTTTTCTCAAGTCTTTCTGCCCAGGCCTGAGCCACGTTAGGCATATTCTTTGCCCAATCCAGGCGCTCGTCCTGGGTAATGGTGACGACTTTACCACCACTTTGCTCAAACCACTTCATGGCGCTGCTGGCTCGATCCATCGAAACTTTCGCAATGTGATCGCGATAATCGATAGCGACATCCTGGATGACTTTTTTGACATCCGCAGGCAGGCGATCCCAGGTCTGCTTGTTGGCCGTTACAACTTTTGAGGCCACGGTACCGAGATCGGCTTTCAGCATGTAAGGAGCAACTTCGCCAATCTTGAATGTTTGTGCGGCTTCAGGCCAGACCATGGCTGCGTCGACAACACCGGTTTTGATGTTGTTGTAATATTTCGGCAGCGGCCCTTTAACACCCACGGCACCGACATTAGCGACATAAAGCTGATTGGAACCCGCCAGGCCGATTTTTACACCTTTCAGATCCTGAACGCCTTTGAGCGGCTTCTTGGAATAGATCTGATAGGAATCGAGAACGGCGCCACTGGCGAGATAAACCTGGTTGTGACTTGCAAATGCCTTTTTGAAATCAGGATATTTTTCGGCCATCTTGTCGATGGTCCGCGCCAGGATCAGCGGATTTGTGGTTGAGAAAGGCGTGGCATAGGACAGGCCCTGCAACGGAACCTTGTCGGAGTGGAAAACCGTCGTTACGACGCCGATATCACCCAGACCTTTTTCGATGCCGCTCAGAACACCGCGAGGCTTGACGATCTGGCCGCCGAAGGCCTTGTTCCACTGAATTTTGTACTTGCCGTCTTTTGCCAAACGCTTGTCGACTTCAGGAATGAAGTAGTCGGCAAACTCTTTCACCCACATTGATTTAAGCGGATAGCCGTCCAGCGCGGTTAGTTTAATGGTTTCCTGTGCACCCACCTGGGCAACAGAAAGCCCGGAAATTCCGACCACCATGGCCGAAATAATCGGTAGTCTTGATAGTTTCATATTTCTTCTCCCTTTTTACGCTTTTGTCCTTCCCGGAATGTTGCCGGGGAACTCGAAGTGAAATTGCGCCTAGTCCATGATTGACAGAACTATCTATCGCAACAAATGTGGGGCGTCACGCCACCACAATTCTCATTAAAATTTTAAGTGCATTCCTGTCCGACAGAAATTCACAAATCTTACAAACCCGTATGTAAACTGTTTCTCCTTCACGCGTCCGGTGTTAGATGCCCGGGGCGCTTGACCATTCGAGCTACTCGGCGGCTTCGGTTTGCTCCACCGTCGGCTCATCTATTACCGGGTTGCGCAATGTGCCCAATCCCTCAATTTCGATTTCCATAATATCGCCGGGTTTCATAAAAACCGGCGGATTGCGTGGATATCCCACGCCCGCAGGCGTACCCATGGCGATGTGATCGCCTGGTTCCAGCGTCATAATTTCCGAAAGAATTTCAATTGTCTTGGCAACCGGGAATATCATGTTCGCCGTATTCCCGTCCTGCAACACCGTACCATTGAGGCGCGAAACCATCCGTAGTCCGTGAGCTCCTTCCGGAACTTCATCCGCTGTCACAATTGCCGGCCCGACGGGACCTGTACCGTCAAAGTTTTTGCCCGCCGTCCACTGGTTCGATTTTCTCTGATAGTCGCGCACGGAACCGTCATTGAACACGCTGTAACCGAAGACACAGTCAAGGGCGTCTTTCTCCGCAACATGTTTGCATTTTTTTCCGATAATGACCATCAACTCGGCTTCATAATCGAAGAAATGGGAACATTTCGGACGTACCAGGGGCTGAGTATGGCCAATGAGTGAACT
>JANQOC010000139.1 GCA_028279265.1 Hyphomicrobiales bacterium | reverse complement strand
CCACCCTGAAATCGTATATCGCTACTAAATCAAATAGATATCGCTGAATGCTAGAATTTTTATTTATCACTATTTTGATGATGTAACCAACGAGGATTCGCCATATTCAGAAAACTGTTGCGGAAATGCCTCAACAGTTGCTCTGGTTCACCTGTTCCGCCGGACTTTTCGATCCTAGTGATCCCGCCATACATCACTAGAGAATGGGATCATGCCTGGACACTAATCGCGGGCGCGCCTATCCGCACACCGATGAGCGCCAGACCGGTCCGGCCCTGCGCCATTCCCATAACCAGGGTTCTAGTATCCGACGGAAAAATCAACGACAGCCGTCTGCGGCTCCCCATTGAGATAGGCCTGCAAATTCCTGATAAAGAGCTCTGCAACAATCTTGTCGCGTTCCGGATGCATACCGCCGATATGGGGGAGAACTTTTAATCCCGGCACATCCCAGAAGGGATGATCGGCAGGTAAGGGTTCCTGGCGAAACACATCCAGCACAGCGCCCTTGATGACATTGGTATTTAATGCCTCGATCAGGTCGTCATCGACGATAATCTGACCACGCGCGAAATTCAGTAAATAGGCGGATGGTTTCATTCTCCGAAACCGGTCCATAGTCATCAGGTTTTCCGTCTGCGGGGTTACGGGCAACTGCAAGAGCACAAAGTCCGACTGTTCCAGCACTGTATCGGTTTCCCCGGGACCGTAAACCTGATCGATTCCCGGCAATTGCTGCGGACTGTTTTTTGTACCGATAATACGCATACCAAAGGGCTGCAGCTTGCGGGCCACCGCCTGCCCCACAGTTCCGAGACCGAGAATGCCCAAGGTCTTTCCGTAAAGCGGCTGCGGCGGTCTGCGGTTCCAGACATGCTGTTTTTGCTGATCCAGCAGAACATCAAACCCGCGCGTGATATACAGCAAACTTCCAATAATGGACTCCGGCATCTGGACATCGTGAACACCGCGCGCGCAGGTCAGAACAATATCATCACGCATGTCTTTGCGCCCGAGCCAGCTGTCAACCGCCACCGAGAGAGTCTGAATCCAACGCAGCTTCGGCATCTGTTCAATCAGCGGTTCCGGAACTTTCCAGGCTATCAGCGCTTCCATACGCTCGAAAAGCTCCTGGTCCGGTTGCTGCTCCGGAGACAGTGTGAATACTTCAACACGATCTGTGAGCCCTTCCCGCTCAATCGCTTGCAGATACGGATCGGGGTTTTGGAGCCAGATTACAAGAACAGGTTTGCTCATAACGGATTAACTTCCCACAGGTAGAATGATCAGGTTACTCCGATGTCTGGTCCGCAACCCGCTCATACAAGTTTACGACGACTGTTTTCCACCGGCGTCGCGTTTGTAATTGGAGTCGATATACCAAGAAACATAGTCAATGAGTTTCATGGGCTCGAAGGCTGGTGGATTATCCTCACTGACACACGTGCTCAGAGGTTCTGCCACAGTGTCATGATTGGGATTGAAGAACGTGGCGATGGAATAGCGGTCCCGCAACGGAGGAACCACCCGGTGCGGTGTCGGCATAAATCGACCGTTGGTCCATCGATTTAGAAACTCGCCGGTGTTCACGACAATTCCGCCTTCAATATAGTTGACCTCAAGCCAGTCTCCTGAGGGAGAGAGAACCTGCAAACCCGGGACTTCGGCAATTGGCAGGATCGTCAGGCAACTATGATCGGAATGGGGAGCAATACCGAATTGATTTTCTTCCGCTTCCACGGCCGGATAATGGGCGTTTCGAGACCACATGACGGGATCCGTGTAATGATTGTCGAAAAAGTCCCGGGGCAGATCCAGGGCAACCGCGTAAATCGGCAGAATTTTTCGTCCGAATGCGAGCACTTCCTGCTGATAGGCAACCATGGCCTCACGAAATCCGTCAATTTCCGATGGCCATTGATTGGGACCGACAAACCGGGTCCCGGCCTGAATGAGCGGATGTTCCGGCTCGCGTTCCAGGGCAAGTATCAGAGTTTCGTTGAGATCCTTTTTTGTATTTTTGTTAATTTTGGATGTCACATACACGGTGGATTTCGGGGGCATGTACCCAACGGAAAGTTCATTGATGCGATAGTTGAGTTTCGCTTCCATGGGTAAGGCAAAAAATTCCTGCAGCTTCCCGTAAGCCTTGTCGAGTACGTCCTGGGGAAAGCCGTGATTGACCATAACATAGAAGCCGATATTTTCCTGGATATGGCGGACTTTGGCTGCCAACTCTTCAAGCGCACCTTCTTCGCCAGACAGGTAGGCCCCCATATCAAGGGTTGGAATCTCCGTGTAGGCGTCACTGGCTTTCTGACCGTCGCTCTGCTTTTCTCTTGTCGTGTTCATTTCTAGACCCATCCGTTGGATTTTGCTCCTGCAGCCCTGAGGCGCTGGAAACCCTTGTCTTTTCTCCTATATATGACATCTGGAATTATTTTTCCAATCGGAAAAACAAGTCAGCACATGTCCATAAGAGGGTGTCGAAGAACAGGTTTCGGATCAATGGGGGGAAGATCTCTACCCGCCGTACATCACAACTTCGAAATGAACTTCGATCACTTCTTGAATGCAAATCTGCCAATGACTAAGAAAGGCACTTGATTTGTAAATCCAGCCCTGTCGCGAGTGCCTGTGCAGTTTTATCACGCCGATATATTCAACACACCGTTGAGGCCGCCTCAACGTTTTCCATTCGGCAAGCATGCCCGTCTTAAATCGGAACTTCTCGACCACAAAATCCTTGCGCCTCACAATTTGCGCTATTCCCCAAAAGCGGTTCCGGAAGATCTGTTGCGCGCCCATTCTCCCGACTATGTGGATTCGGTTATGCTTGGCACCATCGACGACAACGCCATGCGTCGAATTGGATTTAAATGGGATGAATCCGTCCCGGCCCGCGGCCTGACCAGTGTCGGTGGTTGCATTGCTGCAGCTCGATCAGCCCTGGAAGACGGATTATCCGGGCAACTGGCCGGGGGCAGCCACCATGCCCACCGGGAGTTTGGTTCCGGCTTCTGTGTCTTCAATGATCAGGCGGTTGCCGCCCTGACGCTTATTGAAGAAAATCATGTGGAGCGCATTGCCATTGTTGACCTTGACGTACATCAGGGAGACGGGACGGCCTCAATCTGTCAATCAATTCCCAATATTTTTGTCCTCAGCGTTCACGGTGAGAAGAACTTTCCATTTCGCAAGTATCCTGCAGACCTCGACATCGGATTGCCGGATGCAACCGGCGACAATGACTATTTGCGTGCCGTTGAAGAGGCACTGGATCGCGTGTGGAAATTCAAACCGGATATTATTTTGTACCAGGCAGGCGTAGATCCCCTGGAAGAAGATCGGCTAGGCAGACTTTCACTGACCCTCGACGGCCTCATGTCCCGGGACCGACTGGTTCTGCAATCGGCGAAAGACCGGAATATCCCGGTCAGTATGTCAATCGGTGGCGGTTATACCGACCCCATAGACACCTCGATCGTCGCCTATGCCAATACTTACAGAGTTGCCCGGGAAATATGGAACTGGACTTAGGTCACCAGGTCTCCCGGCGAGAGGTGATCAACTGTTTCACCGGTCTCGACAAATGTTCGCGTCACATCGCGGGCTGCATAGATCCAGAAAATTACCAGAGGTCCGTCGCCAATATTGTTGAAGCGGTGCGGCTTGTTGGCCGGAATGTAGGATGTGTCATATTGGTTCAGGGCCGTTTTGACACCGTCGACTTCCACTTCACCCTTGCCCTCCATGATGGTCACCTGTTCATCACAGTTATGAAAATGCATGGGAGCATTTCTGCCCGGCGGAAATGAAGTCAAACCGGACGTGAACCCGGTGGTCTCCGCGTTATTCTTGCCGATCATCAGATGCGTGACGACACCATCGCCTCTTGCAAATGGTGCAATATCTTCCTTCATGACTATGGTTGCATCAGACAAGGTCTTTCCTCCGTTGGATTTTTCTCGGCACGACTTTCCAGTTCAATCGGATTAAAAATGAGAAAATCAGGCAACTGAATTCGGTTTGTCGTGAAAGTCTATTTAAGAACTAGTCAATTCGTTCCCCAATTGCAAAGAACAATAACTGGCTTAAACCGAGGACGACCGCAGAAAGTCCCCCTAGTTCCGGCCGGATTGCTCCATATGCTGCCCTGTCCAGCGCCCGTAGCGCCAGGGCTGCCAGGAAAACCGGTGGTTGCGAATATCCGGTACGGGATCAAATCCGTGACTGCCAAAGGGGTGACAGCGGCACAGCCGCGACAAAGTCAGCCAGCCGCCGCGCCAGGCCCCGTTTTTGTCGATAGCCTCGAGGGCGTATTGGGAACATGTGGGCAAGTGACGGCAGGTGGGGGGCATGAAAGGTGACACACACCACCGGTAAAATTTTATGGGGACACTAAAGGCAAATTTGGCTGCGCTCTTGCTCAGACTCAAGTCCAGGGATCTCCATTGGCTTTCGTGAAAACGGCTTTCTGATAACGCCCGGGAGCACAGCGCATGTCAATGTCGGGGTAAAAAGCTTCATCCTCATCGGATCTTGTTCCGACTTCCAGAACGACAACGGGTTCGTCCGTGTTGTTGACGAGTTTGTGCCCGTTTTCCGCTCCCGCCGGAAATCCTGCGGTCATCCCCGGAGCGAGCTCCACTGAACCACCATCATGGACCAGGGTCGGATGACCCTCGATAACATAGATGAACTCATCTTCGTGACTGTGCCAGTGACGCAGCGAACTGGCGCTTCGGGGGGCGAGTTCGGTAATATTGACACCGAATTGCGTCAGTCCCAGCGCCTGGGTGAGAGACCGCTTTGCGCGCCCTTCCGTCGCCCTATCGTGCGGATGGGGATAAACGGTCGATGTTCGAGGTTCTATCGAAAGGGGGTCCAGCACCGGACCTGAATCGTCATTCTGAGACATCCATACTTCCTTTCGGACACCTATCCTTTCGGATCATTGGACAGACAAGTGTCTCGGTTAAACCGCACGGGAGCCGAGTTCCTGCCCTTCGGACACACTTTCAGTTTTCGGGTTTCGGCTGCGCACTTCGTTTATTGCTTTTTCAACCGCATCGAAAATCAACAGGGTCGATGCGTGCCGCGCCTTGAAGTTACGAACGGGTTCGAGGATTTCAAGCTCGGCCCATTTTCCCGTCGGCGGGGGCCCGTCCTGCTTGAGCATTTTTCGCATGATTTGACCGACCTCGATCAGTTCATCGGCACCGGATCCGACAATGAGACCGGCAACAATCGAGGCCGAGGCCTGTCCAAGAAGGCAGGCTTTGACGTCCTGGCCGAAATCCGTGATGACCTCACCATCCATGCACAAGTCAACGGTAATTGTGGATCCGCACAGTTTCGAATGCGCTGAAGCCGTGACATCAGGCGAAACCAGCCGCTCGGTGCGGGGAATATTGCCTGCGACTTCCAGGATCCGGGTCGAATAGATTTCATCAAGTTGCGTCATAGATTGTGATGTCATTTCTTAAGAATTTGGCTTCCTTGCAAGGAATCCTTGCTCACTATATACCTATTCGTGACCCAAACTTAAAGATTAACGACCCCGCGCCAATTATATAACTGAAACTATTGTGAATTATTTGAGTTGGTGCGGGTGTCCCAGGAATATATACCTTGTTAGGAAAATTTTGGCTGCCGGTGATTGATCTTTATACAATGGCCAAATATGATCCCAAGTTTCTGATCCCAAAGTGAAATTTCAAACTTCTCACAGCCGGTTGGACGCATTGATTTATAGCCTTTCGAAAGACTGAACCCATGGACGCCATCGTAGACAAAGACGTAGACAAAGAGATGTCAAAGATAGACGATCGCAATAAAAAAACGTCTCAATCCCCGAGCCAGAAAGAAGCCGAGGAAGCGGTGCGCGTTCTTATACGCTGGGCCGGAGATAACCCCGAGCGCACAGGGCTGAAAGATACGCCAAAACGCGTCGTTGAAGCCTATCAGGAATTTTTCAATGGCTACGACACAGATCCGCGCGAAGTCCTGAGCAAAACATTTGAAGATGTGACGGGATACAATGACATCGTCATGCTCCGTGACATCGACATCAACTCCCACTGCGAACACCACATGATCCCGTTTGTGGGCCGCGCCCATATTGCCTATTTTCCGACGGACAAGGTCGTTGGAATCTCCAAACTCGCCCGTGTTGTCGAGATTTACGCGCGGCGCCTGCAAACCCAGGAAACCATGACCGCCCAGATTGCCGACACGATTGACGAAGTGCTCAATCCGGCCGGTGTCGCCGTTATGATTGATGCCATCCATCAATGCATGTCACTGCGGGGTGTCCAAAAGCCGAACGTTTCAACCATAACGACCCAGTTTCGAGGATCATTTGCCGAAGATCCGGTTCTCCAGGATCGATTTCTGAAACTGACGGAACAACGTTGACGCAGACGAGTTTGCTTGGCGAATGTATCTCGATGGATGCCCGACAGGCACGGCGGCTGGAAGCACTGTTCCAGCCCCGTAGAAGCCGACCCTGCCAGAAGCCGACCCTGCCAATGTCATTAATCCGGCTCTTTGACAATACTCGCTCAAACAACATTAGCTATTATAACCTTGGCTCTTTAATACGAGAGAACGCCTATGCCATTTCCGACAGCAAATTCAAAATCTGAGCTGGAGTCCAACTCGGTATTCACCCCCAACTTCGACAGGGACGGACTGATCCCGGCGGTTGTGACCGATGCTAAAACCGGGGAACTCCTGATGGTCGCTTACATGAATGAGGAAGCTATCGTGAAAACACTGGAGACCGGGTTTGCGACTTTTTACAGCCGTTCGCGAAAGTCCATCTGGAAAAAAGGGGAATCCAGCGGACACGAACTGGAACTCGTGGATATCCGGACCGATTGCGATCAGGACACCCTCTGGCTGCTCGTGAATATGAGAGGTCCGGGCGCCTGCCATACCGGATATCGCTCGTGTTTCTACAGATCCCTGAAAACCATTAGCGATAAGGACAAAGCAGAATCGGGGGTAACAGCCGAGGCCCCTGTGCAGCTCGAATTTGTGCTTGGCAGCAAAGCGTTCGACCCTGACCAAGCTTATAAAAAATAATGGAAAATCAGCCCTCTCCGGCGCCGTTAATATTATTAATCCGCGGTTAATATCAGATCTTTAATATATGGTATGTTTCAATTCCTGATTCTGACCTCGAGTTCAGTTGGCGTGGCACTTGCTTTGAATAAGAGGATTTATGACCGCATCATCTAAAATAGGCATCGCTTTGGGCGGCGGCGCAGCGCGTGGCTGGGCTCATATAGGTATTCTGAAACGTCTCAACGAATCCGGAATATATCCTGACATTGTCGCGGGAACTTCAATTGGTGCCGTGGTCGGCGGTTGCTATGTCGCCGATAAACTTGCAGAGCTGGAAGAATTCGCCCTGAGCCTGACAAGGCGGCGGGTTTTTGGCTTACTTGATTTTAATCTCGCGGGCTCCGGTCTGATCACAGGTCAGCGATTGTGCAACCAGTTGGACGATCATCTGTCCCATTGCCG
>JANQOC010000127.1 GCA_028279265.1 Hyphomicrobiales bacterium | reverse complement strand
TTTCTTTCGGTTATAAACCTTTTTGCTTTCGACGATTTTGCTTTTAAACCGTCTGTTTCTAAGCGCTTTTGCCACCGGATTTGGTGGCCTGGTTTTTCTGTTCTTCATTTGAACCTCCTACCTACGATTTAGAATTCTGGGGCTTAACCTCCTGATTCCCATGGATATAGTGATTTAGACCCTGAATTGCCAGCGGCAATCGTGCCGGCCGTTAACAAGTCGTCACTATCTATCCAATTGTATGAATAGAAGATTAAGGTATCAAAAGCTGTTTCGTGAGCTTTTAAGTAACTTCCCGATTTTCCGATGAATTTGGCGCACGATCCTCGGACTCCTGGGCAGTTTCTTCTTCCAATTCGCCACCATTCAAAACCGTAAGCAACGGCGTCAGCCCTTCCGTATCTTCAAGCACAAAGATTTCGATATCCTGCCGGGCCTGCTCACTCCATCCTGTGATCTGTAGCATTCTTTCCGCCTTGGAGAATAGACCGTGATTTCTCAGGGCTGGCAGATCCTTGTATTGCGAAACTACTTCATCGGTGCGCCCGGATTCTTCGATGTGTTTCTGGCGAATCTGAGTAAGATCCGTATCACTTACGACACTTTCTTCCTCTCGAAGAAGCTTGAGCTCATTTCCCTTGGGCCACCTGACCAAGTCCAGATCACTCAGAACCCCTGCGAGCTGATTCATTGCCAGCGCTTTGGAAGCCTCATCCTCATTACTGGCATCAGCTCCATAAAGATTGGGAATGATGAGATATGAAAACTTGTTGTGATGTATAAAGTGCCGTCGCACCCATTCGAGATCAGCCCCGGGCGCGCGCGAGATAGCCGTATTGATGGCTCCCATGATATGGCGAATAACGGTTTGCGGTGGCGTATTCAATCGAGCCTGGGTTCTGGCCAGTGCATCACGGCGGATTGGCGGTGTCGCCGGGGGATTCAGAACCGCCAACACAAATAGTCCCAGGTCGATACCGATGGTTGCCAGGAGAGCGATTAAATCGCGACCTGTTATCGGTGTTCCGTCGGAGGTTGTCCCGCCTTCCGACTTACCACCCCGGGCAACATAGCGGGCGAGGGATGTCATATAGGAGCCGATATTCGACCAAAGGCTTTTCACGGCATTGGCGACACCGGCCGGGCCTTCGTTAAACGCCGCTTCACGAAGATTGAGCACAGCCGGCTGGTTGGCCTGTTCCGCGGCCTGGCTCAATCGTTGCGCCAGTGTCGGGTCATAACAGGAAAAACCGTCGCTGTTGGGTTCAATCGAAACGGCAGTTGCAAGAGCCCGCATTTCGGCCGCCGTTGAGCGCCCAAGTTCATTGCTGCGGGCGGCGATGTTACGTGCCCGGCCTCTAATTTGTGAGGCCGTGGCTTCGAACCGTTGCTGCCTTTCCGCTATTGTTGTGCCATCGAGGCCTGATGCGGATTTGCGCAACTCATCAAGATCAGTCTGGATAGGAGCAATCCAGGAATTAGCGATGCTGTCCCGCAATGAAGCGACCTGATCGCGGACGCTTCGGCGCGCGTTATACAGGGGACCGCGACCGGCGCCGGAAGGTACACCACAACTGCCGCCACTGGCCTCTTCCCGAGCCATTTGCGAATCAGACCAGTTGACCACATTATCGAGTTGGATTTTCACCGCATCCAACCGTGCAGCGATGGCGGAACTGGCATCCCGGGCATCTTCCTGCAATCCTGACAGGCTCGTTCTCGTTGCCTCCTGGCCGGCAATCAGGCTCCACCAGAATCCATATCCAAATCCGATAGACCACAGCGCCAGAAACAAATAGAGGGGTAGCGTTATCATCCTTTCGGAAATTCTCCGCTGTGCACCAAATGTCTCTCTCAGGGCGAGCCACATCAGGAATGTGAGGGTCACGACTATGGCAATAACGAAAATTTCCGTGGAGAATGACAGGCCACCGATTTCTCGAAGCTGGTTTGGATTGTCGCTTGTTTGTACCCCGAGAATGAAGTCGGCCATTCCGCTCCATGTGGCGAAACCGGAGATCGCGAGCAACATGAGCGATGCGACGCCGATCAGTGCATTTCTGCCAAACAAATAGTCAACGACGCGGCCCCAGCCGCTAATTGCGGTTCGTCGTACTTCGGCCATCCCCAACCCCTTCTACTCTTTATCTCTGCGTAATCTGCAACATTATTTACTCAGTTTAGGAAGCAATTCTATCAGGGGAATATGATCATTGCGAGGCCTTGTCGCCGCTGCATTAGCTGATAGATTGTTGGGATTGAAAGGAAAATTCATTCGAGCAAACTAACTCGGATAAATATTGCGCTATGGGAGGACATATTGGCAGAAAATCGAAAATTAAAAACCGAGGGTGCTTACCGGGCAGATGCAGATAACACCTACTTTGATATGAAATCGCTCGCCCATGTCAACGCCGCCGAAGGCTACGGGGAAACTCTCGGGCCGGTTATTGAAGGTGAATTGACAACGGTCGGGCTCATGAAAATAGCCAGCGGTGTTGAAGCCAAGCTCCATTCGCATCCCAACGAACAATGGATTTATATCATCGAGGGTCGCGCACGTACGACGATCGATGGCAATACAAGGGAAATGGGGCCAGGTGAACTCGTCTACTTTCCTCCAAACAGCGTACATGGAACCGTGGTTATTTCCGAAGAAGACTGTCTGTTCTTTACCTGCAAAGATCTCAGGTCAGGAATAAAGGGCATACCCGCAGATGTGTGAAACAAGATTCTGACATGCCTCTCTACATCACCTGGCTTGATTATCTCGGTGTCTCGGTTTTTGCAATGTCCGGAGCCCTCGTTGCCAGCAGAAAACAAATGGACATCATCGGATTTGCCCTGGTTGCGACGGTGACCGGCATCGGAGGCGGTACACTCAGGGATATCATCCTGGATCGACCCGTATTCTGGATTTCTGAGCAATTTTACCTTTTTATCTGTCTGGTCATTGCCTGCATTGGATTTTTCTTCGCGCACCGGGTCCAAAAACGCTACAGCCTGCTTCTTTGGTTTGATGCTATCGGTATATCTGCCTACGGCATTCTCGGCGCCCACCTGGCGCTTAATCAGGGAGCTTCGTTTTTGCCGGCGATCACACTGGGCGTCATGACGGCGACTTTCGGTGGATTGGTACGCGATGTCATTACCAATGAAACGCCGCTTATATTAAAGCACGAAGTCTATGCTACTGCGGCCTTGCTGTCCGCCTGCACCTATGTGGCATTGCGGCTGATCGGTGTCGATATTACAACCGCGGCGATTATTGGAACGGTCTTCGGGTTTGCCCTTCGGGCCTGTGGCATCCAGTTTCAGTTGTCTCTGCCGAGATACCGTCCAAGAAAAGGTGCGGACTACTAGACTACCCGGTACTCGACTACCGGATAAAAGTGCCGTTCTGGAGTTCGCCCATCGCTTGATGGATTTCGGCCTGTGTATTCATGACGATCGGTCCATGCCAGGCAATCGGCTCCTGGATTGGTTTTCCGGAGACTAGCAAGAATCGAATCCCTTCGTCCCCGGCCTGGACAACAACTTCGTCGCCACGATCGAAGAGCACTAGGGAACGGTTCTCGGCTTTTTCGCGGATATAGACCTCTTCTCCGTTGGCTCCCTCTCTTTCGGTAAGAATTCCCGTGGGCTCGGAAGAGTCGCGGAAGACACCGGACCCTGCGAAAACATAAGCGAAGGCGTTTCGCTCGGTCTCGACAGACAGTCTCTTTTTTAATCCCGGGGGCACGCTGATATCAAAAAAATTCGGATCAGCCGCAACACCTTCGACCGGTCCTTTTGCACCCCAGAATTCCCCGCAGATGATTCTCGCAGTTGTCCCGTCATCATCGGTGATTTCGGGTATTTCGTTGGCGACGATATCCTGATATCGCGGAGCGGTCATTTTTTGCGATTGCGGAAGGTTGGCCCATAGCTGAAATCCGTGCATCTGACCATCGTCATTTCCTTCGGGCATTTCCTGGTGCAGAATGCCGCGCCCTGCGGTCATCCACTGGACGTCACCAGACCCGAGGCGACCTTCATTTCCCAAACTGTCATTGTGTGCAACGGTGCCTGCCAGCACATAGGAGATGGTTTCAATTCCACGATGCGGATGCCAGGGAAAACCACGAATATAGTCGTCCGGGTTTTCATTCCTGAAATCATCGAGCAGCAGGAAGGGGTC
Organism: Hyphomicrobiales bacterium; assembly: GCA_028279265.1. Lineage (GTDB taxonomy): Bacteria > Pseudomonadota > Alphaproteobacteria > Rhizobiales > CAYWUX01 > JANQOC01. The sequence continues at coordinate 3,878 of JANQOC010000127.1, read as the reverse complement.
AGTTTGATCCGTATCGCCAAATCCAAAAACCCGATGCAGTTTCACACCCGCACCTTCCAGTGCCGGTTGCGCTTGGGAGATATTTTTGACAGGTCGTATAGACATCCAGATCTTCCTTATTCTCGACAGAAAACTGTAATATCGAAGATATAATTATAGTCGTAAATTTATCCAGTGGCAGGTGCAGGGTGTTGGGGCAATCTAAATCAATTAGATCTTTCAAATTAATTGCAGTTCTGCTCATTTCGATTGTGAGTGTAGCAGCCTGTACACCCGTTTCCGAGCAAGAGCCCCTTGGCAATGCCGCTGTTGGGGGACAGTTGGCCGGCGACTGCAAATCTCAGAAGCAAAAACTGGATCAGATGCACGCCAAGGGCCAGTCCAATTCCAAAGCCTATACGGATGCCCTGGATCGATATTGGGCTAAATGCGCGTAGATCGGATACCTCCGTTAAATCACAGGCACTATTCTTTGATCTCGAATAACAGCTTGCCTCTCAGATGACGCCCTTCACTTATTCGATGCGCCTCCTGAGCCTGGGAAAGGCTGAATATTTGGCGCTCCGGAATTTTGACAACACCGTTTGATGCCAGTTCCGCCACTCTCTCCATGCGCGCACGACTTCGCTGGGCGTCCGGGCGCAGGGATTGTACATCGTCACGGGGGGAATCCGGTGCCTTGAACCCAGACGCGATAAAGGCCGCTCGGCCGCCTGATTTTATAACTTCGAAACTCCGCATGGCGACATCGCCCCCAACCGTGTCAAACACCGCATCACAGTCAGAGACCATTTCCGTGAAATCCTGAGTCTTGTAGTCGATGACTTCGTCGGCTCCGAGTGCTTTCACATAATCGGAATTGGTCGCACTCGTTGTTGTGATCACATACGCACCAATATGCTTCGCAAGCTGTATGGCAAAGCCGGCAACGCCTCCGGCACCCCCTTGAATGAGGATTTTTTCGTCCTTCTGAAGTTGCAGGCAATCTTCAATGGACACGATAGCTGTGAGGCCGATAAGCGCGAGACTGGCAGCATCGAGATGTGAGAGGTTGGACGGTTTTAGAGCAACCAGTTTCTGGTCCATTGCGATTTTCTCGGCATATGTGCCCTCTTGTCCATTCTCGCAGACGCCGAAGACTTCGTCGCCGACTTTGAAATCCGCCGCTTCGCTTCCCAAGGCGCTGACAATACCTGAAAAATCTCGGCCGAGAATATAAGGAAAGTCGATTGGCCGGCCATACTGATTTGTGCGGACTTTCCAGTCAGCGCCATTCACCGATGCGGCATGGATGTCGATCAGAATTTCATTGGACTCAGGTGTTGGATCCGGTAACTCGCCATATTGCAGGACTTCGGGTCCACCATGTTTTTCAAAGTAGGAAGCTTTCATATACCTATCCTATCGATCAATCGCTGTAACTGGCAGATATTCAATATTAGAGCATTTGGAAATATGATGAAAAGAAAAAGCCAGTGCATTTTGCACTGGCTTTGCATTGTCTAATTCGTAAGGCTTTATCCAGGGTTGCCGAACTTAAGCCGCCTGATCTTCCTCATGTGAAGATTCGCTATCGGACTCGGAAGCGCTTTCAAGAGCCGCCTTGCGGCTCGCGCTCGTGCTTTTGGCCAATACTTCGACAATATTCTGTTTGGCAATCCCTTCTTCGACTTTCTGTACGGCAGCGATCTCCCTCGCCATTCTGTCGAGAGCCGATTCGTAAAGCTGTCTTTCGGAATAGGATTGTTCCGGTTGTGTATCTGATCGATAAAGGTCACGTACGACCTCGGCAATGGATATCAGGTCACCAGAGTTGATTTTGGCTTCATATTCCTGGGCCCTGCGGCTCCACATGGTCCTTTTGATCCGCGCTTTGCCTTTCAAAGTCGTCATTGCCTTGCTGACGATCTCATCACCGGACAGTTTTCTCATGCCCACTTCCGCACTTTTTGCTGTGGGAACACGCAAGGTCATTTTGTCCTGCTGAAAGTCAATAACGAAAAGCTCGAGTTTAGCGCCTGCAATTTCTTCTTCGTCGATGCTTATGATCTGGCCGACCCCATGTGTGGGATAAACGATGTATTCGTTCTTTTTGAAGCCATTTCTCTGTTGTGGAGGTTTCTTTTTAGCGGTTTTTGCAGCCATTCATACTACCCAATTATCTATATCCTAGCGCACAGCAACGAAAGAAGCGGGTCTGATTTACGCTTCTCGTCAACCAGACAGGATTGCGGTTTGTAGAAGGAGTTGATTACCGCCGCCTGTTTTGTCCAGTGGATAGCAAATGTCGAATGACACGAGATCCACAGTGTATATATGGTTGAGCCCAAGATTACTTCAAGAATACATCGCGGTATCCTGAGAAATCTAATTTCGTTGAAAAATAAAGCCAGACCTGCCGGCCCGGCCAAATCGCAAACCCTAGGCGTTTTTACCAATTCAATATTATATTAACACAAATTACCCAAGAATTAAAGGCGTAAAGCATTCAATTCGTTAATATTTCGGAACTTTTTAGTTAAACTTGGGTTGTGCAGTTATTATTAAAGTTTTGTTAACCACGTTTATTAACAATTATTAATAATTAGTCTCCTGCACCAGGATTTGAAGAAAAGTATTTCTCAAATTTATCGGTTTCACTTTCAAATTTCTCCGCATCAGGTAGCTGATCTCTTTTCGTCGTGATATTCGGCCATTTTTCAGCATATTCCTGATTAACTTCCAGCCACTTTTCCAAACCTGGTTCCGTATCAGGTTTAATGGCTTCCACGGGGCACTCAGGTTCACAAACCCCACAATCAATGCACTCGTCCGGATGAATAACAAGCATGTTTTCACCCTCGTAAAAGCAATCCACGGGGCAAACCTCAACGCAATCCGTGTATTTGCATTTAATGCAGTTCTCATTAACGATATAAGTCATCGACTAATTCTCCGTTGTCCCCGGAAGCGCCCAAATGCAAGATTCAGCCGATCTTGTCGCGTCTTTCCTCGGAGGAACAAATCCAAATCCCGAAATTCCCTATACGATCTCTGTTCAAAGCACAAGACAGAGTAGCCGGAAAAGGCTCTAATTTTATATTGATGCTAAACATTTCAATGAGACATGGATTATGTCAGTCAACCGACTATCAGATGACGCGTCTACAGACCTTCGAGATCTGTCTCGTATTTGTCCCGAAATCGATCGAGTTTTCTTCTTTCCCGTTTCGTCGGCCGGCCGGAACCTGGTTCCCGGGTCGGTGATTTCATTGCTGCGGATCGCCGCTTTGACTTTGCCGGGATATCAGGCGTGATATCGTTGTAGAGCAACTTAGCTTCCGAGGCCGGACCTCTTCTATCTCCGAGTTCCCTAACTTCGAGGACCCGCAAATTACGATTAATCATTGCTGTTACCACGTCGCCTATCCGAACAAGCGATGCAGGTTTTTGAACCCGCGCCTTGTTGATCCTGACTTTTCCATCGCTGATCATTCGGCTCGCTTGCGAGCGGGTTTTGGTTAAGCGTGTAAACCAAAGCCATTTATCGATCCGTTGTGACTGATCCGTGGCTGTATCACTGGCGATCGGTGTTTTGGCTTTCGAGGTCATCTTTGAGTTTCTTCAATGCTGCAAACGGTGAATTGGGATCGAATGGCTTAACCTTTTTCTCTGCTCTACGGGGTTTTGACTGTTTTGCTTTCTGTTTGCGCGGAGCAGAACTCTTGGCTTTGCGATGAGGCGTTTGCGCCTTGCGCCCGGTTCCCGGCCTTTTGGCCCTAACCGGTTTTCTGCGAACAGGCCGCCAGATCAGTTCGAACTCTTCCTCCGCCTCTTCGGCGGATGCTTCGTTGTTACCGGCGTCAACCGGTGAGTCGGCCTTATCCGGGCTGGAATTT
>JANQOC010000115.1 GCA_028279265.1 Hyphomicrobiales bacterium | reverse complement strand
TTCCCCTGCCCGCAACCGGTCCGCATGGACCGCGGGAATGGCGGCGGTTCCCGGCAGCGTCATACCAAGAGCCTCGGCAATACAGGCCATGGTGCTCGCCGTACCCATAACGGCGCAGCTGCCGGCGGTTGTTGCCAGTCGTCCTTCGATATCCTCGATGCGATCCCTGTCGATGTCGCCGGCGCGGAACTTCCCCCAGAAACGCCTGCAATCGGTGCAAGCACCGAGACGCTCCTCTTCCAGGCGCGAAGTCATCATCGGACCGCCGATCAGCTGTATGGCCGGCTTGTCCGCCGACAAAGCTCCCATGAGCTGGGCCGGGACTGTCTTGTCGCAACCGCCCATAAGGACGACGGAATCCATGGGCTGGGCCCGGATCATTTCCTCCGTATCCATGGACATCAGATTGCGGAATTTCAGGCTCGTGGGACTTAGGAAAACTTCCCCGAGGGAAATCGTCGGAAACTCGAGTGGCAGGCCGCCGGCCATGAGTACGCCGCGTTTTACGGCTTCCAGCAATTCCGGGAAGTGGCGATGACAGTTGTTGTAGCCCGAAGGTGTGTAGGCAATGCCGACAACGGGACGGCTCAGAGTTTGACTGGAATATCCCATGGATTTGGCGAAGGAACGCCGCAGATAAATTGAGAAATCAAGGTCGCCGTAATTGGTCAGACCCCGTGACAATCCCTGTTTTTTGGTGTCCGTCTCATCCATGCTCTTCTCTCACCCAATCCAACTATTAGAAGGCCTACCCAGGTCATGGTCACCTTTTCATAGTCAACCCGTCATAGCGCCGTCTCCTTGGTCCAACGGGTTTAATATCCAAACCGGGCCTGCACAAGGGGGAACAACCGTCTTCCCTAAACCTTGTCTTCGTTGGCCGTGAAAAATTCGGACACATGCTTGTTCCACATTTCCGGGTGGCGACGATAGGAATAATGTCCGCCTTCGTCCACGAGAATGAGTTTCGAGCCTTCGATGGCATCGTGCAGGTCCTCGGAAAAATAGCTCGGAACAGTGGAATCATCCCGCGAGGCGATGATCAGACTCGGATTTTTGATCTTGGAGATCTCATCCAGTCGGTTGTGATTCATGGTCATATCCAAGCGGGCAGCAAGAATTTCCACCGGCGCCACGGTTTTCAATGACCGCTCTTCAAGTTCGAGAACCTTGTCCAGATTGTAGCGAAATTGGTTGGCTCCGTTGGTAAACAGCGAACTCACCTTCACATATTCTTCCTGGCCACGGTCGAGAGCAATAAATTTTCGCATCGTCTGAACGCGCATAATGTATTCATCGGCGGCCGTCCAGGTGTTGGAAAAGACACAACAACGAAACCTGTCCCCATAATCGATGCCAAGGTTCTGGAGTACGGCGCCACCGGTCGATGTGCCCACGACATGGGTTTTGTCGATGCCCAGGGTATCCAGGAGGGCAATGACATCGCGGGCAATATGGGCCGTGGAATATTCACTTGGATCTTCGGGTTTGTCGCTGTCACCGGCACCGCGATGATCGAGGGAAATACAGCGATATCTCTTGGAGAACTCGGCGACCTGGAATTCCCAGGCATTAAGCAATCCCACCAGTCCGGGTATGAACAGGAGCGGCGGACCGTTCCCTTCATCCAGTATATTAAGCGTAATATGTCCAACGTCGACGCGCGGCATAGGTTTCCTCCGTCTTTTATCTGATTGTTATTCGAATTTGTTTACTTGGCCCAGATGCCGAATTAAGCCTCAGCCATGATCTCGGCCACATCCACCGATCGCTTTTCCTTCTCCGATCTCACGCCGGCGAGAATAACAGACAGTGAATGGGTCGCCCAGTGCCCGTCGCATTCCGGTGTGGCATTGCCGCGAATACACTCGGCAAACTCATCGAGTTCCTCGACAATGGTATCGTTCTTTTCACAGGCAATCTTATCGGAGTGGGTGTTGCCGCGGGTGAGATAACGCAGACCCTCGAAGAGGTCGTAATAGGCCGACGCTTCCTTGCCGTAAATGTTCATCATGTAATATTCAGAGGCTGATGCATAACACGCCGTCAGATTTGACAGGGCGCCATTCTCATGTTCGAGAACGAGGTTCGCAACATCCGGATTATCTCCGGGAAGAACGAGCTGTGCGGTGCGGGCCGACACGCTGACGACAGGGCCCATGAGCATTTCCAGAACATCCAGATAGTGACTGCCGATCTGCAACATGACACCGCCGGGCATGTGTTCCGCCTGGTAACGCCAATGTCCAGGTTCAAACTGTCCGACACGGTCGCGGCTGATATTACCTTCGGCCTGAACCAGCTTGCCAAAATCACCGGCGGCGATCTTTTCCTGGATCCAGCGAAAGTGACTTTCGCGCCGGCGTTGAAAACCGACGGATAAATGAACACCGTGCTCCTCGCAGACGTGAGTCGTCGCCAGACTGTCCTTAACGTTGACGGCAATGGGTTTATCCAGGAATACATGCTTTCCGGCTGCGGCGGCATCGCGCGTGGTTTCATAATGCACATTATTCGGTGTGGTATTGATAATCCCCTGAATGGAATCATCTTGCAGAATTTCCTCATAGGATTCCGCGGGCCGGCAGCCATACTCCTCGGCGAAAGCCTTACGCTTGTCTTCGGAGCGGGTGAAACAGGATACAATTTCCATTTCCGGCGTACGCTTGGCCGCATCGGCAAGTACATTGGACCACCATCCGATTCCGATGGATGCAACGCGAACAGGTTCTGTCATGTCAGTTCTCCAGATATATGTCGTTAAGTGTTATCAAATTAGCGGATCGACTTCAGATTATCCGCAGTTCCCGCCCGACAGTCCCTTCTTCGGCGACCTTGTCGAGCTGTGTTTGATCATGGGTGATGAGAAAGGTCAGATCGGGCTCGGATGATCTCAAGCCATTGAGCCATCTGAGCTGGGCCAGCAGAGCTTCCTTGTCCTCCTTGACCCAGGGTGCGGCTTTGCCTTTCTCGCGAACAATATTCTCCATATTCCAGGCTGAATCGACCACATGCAGGATCTCCCGGCCCGACGCCAGCCGAATGAAAACCATCTGTGAGTCGGGGCTGTGTCCCGGAGCCTTAATCAGCACAACCCCCGGTGACAGGGGCAGGTAAGTCTCGTAATCCACGTGCACGAATTCGCCGACCTGAGCCTCTGAGAGTTTCAGGTGGGGGCGGTGCGGATTATTGACCAGAAAATCCGCCGTATCGCGGGTTATGATTGTTTTGCGGGCAAGTTCCGTGAAATTGTCCGCCGTCAGGACACCGGCGACATGGTCCGCATGGTAGTGGGTAAAGCAGATGAGCCGTGCCTGGTCCAGGGCCTGTTTCAGCCTGGCAAACGCCGGCGGATCATAGGGCTCATCACCGGCCTCGGAAAAGGAGTCATGGGTTGCCTTGTCGAGCCCGGAGTCAAGCAACACAGTGCCGTCCTCATAAACCAGTTGAAAAGCCGTGCGCGGCATGGATGTCGGTGTATCATCACCGCCTTCGACGACAAACTTGAACGGGCGAATCGAGGCGGCGACATTGGCGACATTTATAGCGCTTGGCCGTTGTCCCGGAATCAGCCGCTCGATGGCCCGGATATCCGAAATGTTGCCATGAAAGTCAGGAGTACTCACCGTTTATCTCCAATATTTGTAGGGTCAAATACATCATCGTCAAGCCGCTTCCGCCTGTGACGCCTTGCGGGCGGCCTGGATCGACCAGATCACCGAGATCAACGACAGAACCAGGAAAAACACGCTAAAGGGGGAAGTGAAAAATATGCTCACATCTCCTTGAGAGCTGATCAGGGAGACCCGCAAATGTTCTTCCAGGGGACGTCCCAGTACAAGGGCAAGCAGCAGGGGTACGACAGGCATGTTCAGCCAGCGCATGGCCAGGCCTAAGAGGCCGAAGGCGAACATCACATAGACATCGAAGAAATTGTTCCTCAGGGCATAGCTGCCGATCACACACAACAGGGCAATCGTCGGCATCAGTAGGGATTTCGGGATGGTCAGCACCTTGACCAGTAATCTGAGCCCGAGAAAGGCAATAATGATGTTGAAAATATTGGCCCAGAAAAACGAGAAAATTATGCCGTAGGCAAAGTCACCTCGTTCGAGAAACAAGAGCGGTCCAGGCGCCAGACCATGCACAAGCAGGGCACCGATAAGGATCGCCGTTACCGGGTCGCCGGGAATTCCAAGAGTCATCATAGGAATGAGAGCGCCGCCGGTGACGGCATTGTTCGCGGCTTCCGGTGCGGCAATGCCCCTGGGACTGCCTTTGCCGAATGAATCACCGTCCTCGCTGAGCCGACGCGAATAGTCATAGGAGATAAAAGCGGCGATGGGTCCCCCGGCGCCAGGCAATATGCCCAGAAACGAACCGACCGGGGCGCCAATGGAAACCGGCAATCGAATGGAACGGATATCGGCCCAGGACGGCAATATGCGCGAGATGTTCAGCTTGGTTCTTGCACGGCCATCGCCGCGCACGAGTTCGGAAATATTATCGTAAAGCTGCGGAATCGCGAACAGGCCAATCAGCGCCGTCAGAAAATGGATTCCTGAAATGAGATTGACCTGATCAAAGGTGAACCGAGCCGTGCCCACCATAGGATCCTGACCAATGGTTACGATCATGAGCCCGATGACCGCGGACAACAGTCCTTTAATCAGGGATTTTGCCGCAAAACTGCAAATGATGGTCAGGCCGAAAAAGACCAGGCTAAAGAGGTCCTGTGATTGAAACTGCAGGGCGATGTCCGCAAGGATCGGTGCGATGAAATAGAGGCAACAGAAACTGAACAGTCCGCCGATGAAACTCGCTGTAACCGCGACACCGAGCGCGCGCCCTGCCTCGCCGCGGCGGGCCATGGGATAGCCGTCCATCGCGGTTGCCGATGCGGAAGGCGTACCGGGTATATTGAGCAGTATGGCGGAGAAGCTGCCGCCGGTCATGCCACTGACGTAAAGCCCGAGCAGCAGGGCAATGGAAATATCCGGGGGCAGAACAAAGGTTAAAGGCAGGACAATGATAATTCCCGTCGAGATGGTCATCCCGGGGATCATACCGACGACAAGGCCAAGAAAAGATCCCACGGCGGTGGCCAGCAATGTCGAAGCCATCGACGCCTGGAGAAAGCCAGAAACAATATCCGGGTTCACGATACCCACCTCTCCAAAATGCCTGCGGGGAGAATGATCTGAAAAACGTCACGAAATAGAAAGAATATGAGTACCGACAAAATTACGGAACCGAGAATAATCCAGTGCGGGCGGCGCTCACCGTAGAAAAACATGAGTACCGCGAAAAAGAGCGTGTTTGCCGCGATAAATCCAAGGTGCGGCAGGGCTGCGAGATAAATGACAAAGGTGCCGATGAACTTAACGATGCCGGTCAGCGGAATTTCCGGAATTTCCGGCAATTTCTCGGAGTTCTCGGCCCACAGGCTTTGAATCAGCAGGGCCCCCGACAGCACAAACAAACAGAACGTTACGATCCACGGGAAGAACGAAGGCTCGGTCGTATTTTCAATGCCCCTTGAGGGCAAAAGACTTGTCAGAATTCCATAACCGAGGGAAAGAATGAGCAGAATAATTCCCGCTACAAAATTTCTTTTCCGCATCCCGGTCATAGGAAATTTAATCCATCAGAGAAAACAGCAGAGACCGATCTCGGCGGACCGGTCTCTGGCTTTGAATGTGGCCTTCTTATTTTTTCATTTTAGATTGATAGAGACCGGCAGCTTTCATGATGTCTTTGATGTCTGCATCTTTCTTTGCCAGTTTCTCATCAAATTCTTTCGGTCCCATTGTCGCCAGCGTGAAACCGATCTTCTGGGCCCGTGCCTTGAAGCTATCGGAGTTGGCAGCTTTGATCATGGCATCGGCAAGCTTCTGCTTGACGTCAGCAGGCGTTCCCTTCGGTACGGAAAGACCGCGGAAGAGATCCAGTTCCACATTGTAGCCAAGCTCTTTAGCAGTCGGCACATCGGGAACGGCCTTGTTCCGTTCTGAACTGGTGATCAGCAGGAACTTGAGTTTGCCGGCTTTCACCAGTTTCAGAGGATTTGTAAAAATATGCATGGCGGCATCGGCCTCCCCGCTCAGCACTTTTGCATTGCGTTCGGGAGCCTTGACCGGGAGCATGATCGCTTTGCAATCGGCAGCCTGTGTCAGCGCAATGGCAGCGAGATGGGTTGCGCTTCCAACATTGGCAAAGGCGATTTTGTATTTATTCGGATTGGCCTTGCAGTCTGCGGCAAAATCCTTGAACGACTTCCACTTGGAATCCGCTTTGACGACAAACGGCATTGGTTGATATTCAACCTGTCCGATATGATCCATGGCTTTGTAGTCGAACTTGGTATTGCCGATGTTCGTCGTGGTCAGAACCGATGTGGAGTTCCAGGCAACCGTGTAACCGTCCGGCTTTGCATTGGTGAGGTATGTATAGGTAATCGCACCGCCACCGCCGGGCTTGTTTACAGGAACAACAGGCTTGCCGAGAATCTTACTCATTTCCTTGGCAAGGAGACGTCCCTCGATGTCGGCACCGCCTCCGGCACCAAAGGGAATGACAAATTCAATTGATTTCGTCGGAAATTTAGATTGGGCGTGAGCCGGTAAAACCATAAGTGTCGCGGCAGCGCCGGCAAAAATTACTTTTGTAAAAGTTCGTTTCAACATTCAATTTTCCTCCGGTTAGTAACAATGACTAGGTACCAGACAGACACATTCTTCATTCAAATCCGGCGACCAAAATGACACGAAATTCTTTGGGCTGAACTTCAGTCTGCGGGACTTTCGACCAGCCCCCCTCGTCTTTAAATCTCTTGGTCAACCAGTATGGCAACAAAGGGGCGAACGCCTGGCTTAGCTCTTTAAAACTTGCTTTTAAAGCTGAGTTTATCTTCTCTCCCTTACATTTCTAATCAATTAGACTAACAGCCTTAACCCGTACCTTCTTGTCTCAGTCCGATTGCTTCCAATGCGGCAATCGCAATATCCTCATCCTGCTGCCAATCGCCGCCACTCACACCGATGCCGCCGATGCACTCACCTTTTGATATTATCGGAAATCCCCCCTCCATCGCCGTCCATCGTGTCGGTCCGGCAGCGAGGGTGAGACCCAGCGCGTGCAGCGTATCAAGGTCCTGGTTTTGAGCGCCGCGCGTCGTTGTCGGCCGCTTGTTGGAAGCACTGGAGACCGCCTTGGTCGTCGATGAGTGGACGGTGTGGAACCGACCGCCATCCATACGCTCAAGCAAAAGCAGATGCCCGCCCGCATCGACAATGGCAACCGTGGCCGCGATTTCGAACTCTTCCGCTTTTTTGATGGCCGCTTCCAACATGACTCTGGCGCCTTTGCTGGACAATTTCTGACTGGAAATAATGGGCATTCGTACCTCGTTTTGGTTAATCCCGTTCACTTGATAGAATTTAATTATGAAAGTTTGAACACCGACGGATTAATTGTCGGATTGACCGAGTTTTTCTGAGATGGTTGCCGCACAACGCATAACGTTGAATCGAACCTGTTCAAGATAATCTGGATTGGCCCGCATGACAGGCAAACAGCAACCAACGGATCCCAACACCGCACCGGTGTAGTTTCGGATGGCGGTTCCGATACACATGACACCATGCTGATATTCTTCCCGGTCTATGGCGTAACCATTGCGCCGGACATGGCGCAAATTATCAAAAAGCTTTTCCATATCGGTGATCGTGTGTTCGGTAAAACGATGCAACCCGTTTTCCTCGACCACTCGAGAAATTTCGGATTCCGGTAACCAGGCGAGGATTGCCTTACCGATTGCTGTTGCATGGAAGGCATTGGATCGCCCCGCGGCATCGGTGCCAACACGCACCGGATGCGGAGATTCCATGGTTAACAGCGTTGTCAGACTATATCCCCGCATTTCCGCCAGGCATACGGTTTCCTTGGTATTGCGGTTCAGGGATTTGAGATCATCCAAGGCCAGGTCAACCAAGTTCTGATGACGGGACTTGGACAACGACAGTTCAACAATACGGTTGCCGACAAAATATGTGCGTCCGCGCGGGTTCTGGCTGACATAGCCCCGTTCCGCCAGGGTCGTCAGCAGATGATGACATGTTGAAACATTGAGATTGGTCAGCGTCGAGATTTCGTTCAGCTTCATATCCGAACCGGATTCCGCAAGCACCTCCAGAATATCCAGGGCCCGGGACACCGACTGTACCGTCCGGCGGGATTTTCCACTGCCGTTGCCTGATGCCGGTTTTGATGCCGCGTCTTGCGACTGAAACCCGTTTGGATTGGCGTTCGGATTAGCATTGGGATTGGCATTAGAAGATGCGTGGGATGAATCTTCCACCAGGGAAGCCCGGGACTCGACCATTTTTGACACCTTGTGCGAATTTCACGGAAGTGTTGCAAAATATCGATGAAATTTCAAGCCAATTATCACAATGAGAAATCAAATTTGATATTATGAAAAAATTATGACTTAGGTTCCAGTTTTTCACGAACTTCCTGAAGCATTCCAGGCGTATCAACGTCAGTTACGACGGCTTCATCGATAAAATCCACACCAACAATCTGCTCTTCGTGGCGCTGGATAAGGGATTTGGCTCCCATATCTCCGGTCAGTCCAAGGAGTTCATCACGATAGGTCCGGGACCAGAGAATGGGATTGCCCTGCTTACCGTTGAATTTGGGAACGATGATCGCATTAGGTCCGGCTTCCAGGAAAGCCTCTCCAAGTTTCGCAATGTGGGAAGAGGTCAGCATCGGCATGTCCCCGAGGCAGACTAGAATTCCATCACTCCCGGGGGATGTTTCAAGCACACCCCTTTTCAGAGAGGTACTCAGTCCCTGGGCATAGTCTGGGTTTTCCACCCATTTAACCGCATAGGAATCCAGCGAGGCTCTGACCGCGGATGCCTCGTGTCCGACGACAACGATAATCTCCTGAATGCCCGCCCCA
>JANQOC010000079.1 GCA_028279265.1 Hyphomicrobiales bacterium | reverse complement strand
ATACATAAACGGCTCCCCAATAGCCTCCGGCACGATCATGATCTGAAATCAACATCCGACCGCTCCTTCGACTGCATCATTTTTCCGAGGCTTTTTCTGCACGTCAGAACGCCTGCGTTTGATTTTCTTTTTCTCCGGAACCTGTTCCCAGACGCCAGCGCTATGCTCGTGACCGACACCTTCGAAAAATTCCCGCATTCCATCAAAGCGTTTCTGATTTTCAACCGCGTTCATGATAATTTCACGCAAAGCTCCCGGGCCTGAAGGCCCCATCAGCGGGCGGGCAGAAATTAAGTTCGTGAAATAGAGAGCAGGAACGGCAAGTTCTTTGGCTTTCTGGACAACCGGTGTGGTACCGACTACCAGATCGGGCTTGAACTCTGCCATTGCGCTCAAATCTTCTTCCAGGGAGGCCCGGAAATTGATCCTGACTCCCCGTGCCTCGAGCCAAGCGCAGTCCTGCTCCGACCATTCCGTTTTTGGACATGCAGTACCTACATATCGAACATCGGCCCCACACTCGACCAAAAGGCGGGCGACCAGGAGTTCTGAACCCTCGTAACCCGAAAGCGTAATACGGCAATCAATGGGTGAGGCCGCAATGGAAGCAGCTATCGCCGGCTTAATGGCATTTATTGCGGTGTCGATTTTGTCTTGCTCGATCTGACAGGTTTCGCCAACCGCCTGCAGCCATGTCGCCGTTCCTTCAAGCCCCACGGGGGCTGATCCGACGATTGGGCGCCCGGCCTCCCTGAATTCTCTCAGAACGGCGGTATAGAAGGGATGAACGGCCGCCGCAGCCTGGCAATCAAGTGCGGTATAAAGTTCGCGCCATTCCCGGGTTGGAATCACGGATCCGACAATCAATCCCATGGGTTCCAGCATCTTGCTGACAATCACGGGATCTGCGGGGAACATTTCCCCGACTAACGTCAATTTTAGCTGCTCAGAATGTTCACCGGACTGGGGCTGTACCGGACCGCTCATCACTTCATTGCGGGCATAATTCAACATAGCACCGGAGAGTACGTCCTTGGCTTCTGCATGAGTGGGCACGCCAAATCCGGGGACATCTATTCCAATGATTCGGACACCGTTGATTTCATTGGGTAACAGTTGCAGTGGAACACCCGAAGCAGTTGGGACACACAGATTTGTCACAACCACCGCATCGTATTTCTCGGGATCCGCGAGCTTGTGAACCGCATCCCTGATATCCTCGAACAACTTACCTGTAACCAGGGTTTCCGAGTCAAAAGGTACATATCCCACCGTGCGCTTGGCGCCGTAAAAGTGCGACGTAAACGTCAGGCCATAAACGCAACACGCCGATCCGCACAAAACAGTCGCCGTTCGTCGCATTCTCAATCCGACGCGTAGAGACCCGAAGGCGGGACACATACTCTGAGGTTTGTCGTGGGGGCCGAGCGGGTAGTCAGTCGCATACTGATCCAGTATTGGAGATTTTCCAGCTTCCTGCGCCGCCTTCAGCATTGTGTCTTTGCCGGCATGACAACCCTGGCTATCATTTGTCAGAGAAGCTGTATCCGTGGCAGTTGAATCTACTGCGACCTCCGGCTCGGAGCCAAAATCGCGGGATTCACTCTCTCTCGTTCTAATTGTTTCCAATTCTTCCGTCTTCATCAACTGGCCTTCATACCGAGTCATAAATGACTTCGAGTGACGGTTTGTCGATCGATTGTGCACTTGCAAGATCGTCGAGGGTTGCAGGCTCGAGGACAAAGTCCGCACCTGTTTCCGAACTCTTGAACAATGCTAGGAGTTCGTCATGGGTCAGGGGCTTGGGGGGAACAGGCGGGGCAAAGGCGACCTGCGTTGCAAGCTCCTCGAACATGGGGCCCCAGCAACTATCCGGGTGACCGACAATTTCGTAGTTAGCGCTTTTTCTGCGGATATCGTCATCCGCAGGGATCGATGCCAGAACCGGAATGCCAACCGCTTTGGCAAAAGCCTGTGCTTCGCCCGTGCCATCATCCTTATTGATGACCATGCCGGCCACACCGACATTTCCGCCGAGCTTGCTGAAATACTCCACCGCCGAACAAACATTGTTGGCAACATAAAGCGACTGCAGAT
>JANQOC010000077.1 GCA_028279265.1 Hyphomicrobiales bacterium | reverse complement strand
CCTTTCAAGCTGGACGAAGTAAAGGAAGCGCTGCAGGAAGTGGGTCTTCAGGGCATTACTGTGACGGAAGCCAAGGGATTTGGTCGGCAGAAAGGACATACAGAACTCTATCGGGGTGCTGAGTATGTCGTCGATTTCCTACCCAAGGTAAAAGTCGAAGTCGTGCTTGGCGATGACATGGTCGACAAAGCGGTTGAGGCCATTCAGAACTCCGCCAAAACCGGCAGGATTGGCGACGGTAAAATTTTCATCTCTGATGTGGAAAACGCCGTCCGCATTCGAACGGGAGAAACAGGAACCGAAGCGATATAACCGATAGCCATCAAGATGACTGGCCTCGAGGCGTATCGCTCCTGGTCAACATGAAAAACCACAACGATTCCAAACCAAACAAAGCCGCATAGCGGTTCTTTTCCAAACAAATACAGGGGAAAATAGAATGGCAACAGCCGATGAAATACTCCGCAAAATAAAAGACGAAGACGTAAAATTTGTAGACCTCCGATTCACGGACCCCCGTGGCAAGCTGCAACACGTGACCATGGACAGCAACCTTGTTGATGCCGATATGTTTGCTGACGGTGTCATGTTCGACGGATCTTCGATCGCCGGCTGGAAGGCGATCAATGAGTCCGATATGAACCTGATGCCCGATACGGCCTCCGCGCACATCGATCCGTTCTACGCGCAAACGACAATGGCCATCTTCTGTGACATTCTCGAACCGGGAACCGGTGAAGGTTACGGCCGCGATCCGCGTATGACCGCCAAGAATGCCGAGGCTTATCTGCAGTCAACAGGCATCGGGGATACGACCACCTTCGGACCGGAGGCTGAATTCTTCATCTTCGACGACGTCAAGTTCTCAACGGATCCCTATAATACGGGC
The DNA here is from genome assembly GCA_028279265.1 of Hyphomicrobiales bacterium. Classification (GTDB taxonomy): domain Bacteria; phylum Pseudomonadota; class Alphaproteobacteria; order Rhizobiales; family CAYWUX01; genus JANQOC01. The sequence continues at coordinate 3,886 of JANQOC010000077.1, read as the reverse complement.
TTTTCCATGGACTCGACCGAACTTCCGTCGAACACGGATACTGACTATGAAATGGGTAACCTCGGTCACCGGCCACGCACAAAAGGTGGCTATTTCCCGGTCAATCCCATCGACAGCTGCCAGGATATCCGATCGGAAATGCTCTCGGTCATGGCCGACATGGGTGTCACCACGGAAAAACATCACCACGAAGTGGGTGCCGCACAGCATGAACTCGGCATTAAGTTCAGCACGCTGACAACGATCGCCGACCATCTTCAGATCTACAAATATGTCGTTCAGAACGTGGCCCAGGCGTACGGCAAGTCGGCAACCTTCATGCCGAAACCGGTTTATGGCGATAACGGCACCGGCATGCATTGTCACCAGTCGATCTGGAAAGACGGCCGCCCGGTATTCGCCGGCAACCAATATGCGGATCTTTCCGAGGAATGCCTGTTCTATATCGGTGGCATCATCAAACACGCGAAGGCCCTGAATGCCTTCACCAACCCGTCAACCAATTCTTACAAGAGGCTGGTTCCGGGTTATGAAGCGCCGGTACTCCTGGCTTATTCCGCGCGTAACCGTTCAGCCTCCTGCCGGATCCCCTATTCGCCGTCCCCGAACGGCAAACGGGTTGAAGTTCGGTTCCCGGATCCAACCGCCAACCCATATCTCGCCTTCTCGGCAATGCTGATGGCCGGCCTCGACGGCATCGAAAACAAGATCCATCCGGGCGATCCCATGGACAAGGATCTCTATGACCTGCCGCCGGAAGAACTTAAGGAAGTGCCCACAGTTTGCGGCTCCCTGCGCGAAGCAATTCAGTGCCTCGAAGCCGACAATGCTTTCCTCCAGAAAGGGAACGTGTTCAATGCTGACCAGATTGAAGCTTATATCGAGCTGAAAATGGAAGAGGTTATCGCGTTCGAACACACACCTCACCCCGTGGAATTCGACCTCTACTACAGCGTCTAATTTCGCGCGACAAACACTTGCAAGCAGGATAGTGACACTATCCTGCTTTTTTTATTGATCACTGCCCGAATTCAAAACCGAAGCTGTTATTCGTGACCTCCGGGATAATATGCGTCCGGAGCGAAATTCCCGCCGTCGACAATCAAGTCATTACAAATACGGCGCAGACAAGAATTCCGAGCACCATTGTCACCAGCCGTTCGCGATTGCGATCCATGAACCGCGCCACAACGCCCGGGCCGCCGTTGAAAACAAACCGCAACAAAGAGGCAAGGCCGGCCAGCCCTAGGCCAAACAGGATCCAGTGTCGAATATCGGTCGTTTTGGAGGCAATGGGATCAGTGTTCAGGTAGATCTGGTCGACAAGGGCGATGCAGGCACTTGCAAACACGATGGCCGAAGCAATCCCCAGACCGAAAAGAAGTAAATAACGCACAATACCACCACTACGCTTGTTACCCTGCTTTCGATCCTAGGACGAAGGGGTAAATTATTCGGTAACGGCGGTGGTGGATTATGGTTACCGAAATCTTAACTAGGCCTTCCATTTGATGGTGCAGCCCATGGACGGAAATTGCGTTTCCGGCCCCTTGCCCGTCTCGGCGATCATCGTCATGGCGTCAACCAGTTCCCGCGGCGCATCGGGATCAATATGATTGACCCGGTTGGAGTCCAAACGGCCACGATACTGGAGTTCAAGGCTGTTATTGAACCCGAAAAAGTCCGGGGTGCAATGGGCTCCATAGTCCCGCGCCACGGCCTGGGTCTCATCATGTAAATAAGGAAATGTAAACTGATGCTCTCTGGCAAAACGCCCCATATTTTCAAATGAGTCCTGCGGGTATTGATCCGCGTCATTGCTGCAAATCGCAGCACAGCCAATCCCCATGTCCATCAGTTGGCCCATATCCCGCACCATTCGATCGACGGAGGCAAGCACATAAGGACAGTGGTTACAGATAAATACAATCAATGTTCCGCGCTCACCCTGGATATCGCTGAGAGTGTGTGGGGTACCGTCTGTCGCAGTTAAAGCGAAGGTCAGTGCTGGCCATCCAAATTCACAAATTGGCGGCTGTACGGGCATGATAGGGTCTCCTTGGACGATCACCACACTTGCGTGTTCTTGCTGTTTGGCGAAACGATTGAAATGCGCGTGTTGCGAATTTCCGTTGATGAGATTTGGCGGAACGGAATTTAGCTATGGAGAAATTCGGTTCTGATCCGGATCAGATTCCTTTTCCACATATTATAAACTTGATCTGAATGGAACCGGATTCGACAAAAAAGTTGAATTGACGAAATCCAAATAACGCGACATACTCGTGTAGTTAACTATGAAAGGAGGTCTAGGAAAATGACTCCTCCTAAAGCGGGAAAGCCGACCTGATACGGGTTGATAAGCTGAACTTTCAGCGAAACACTCTCAGGGCGGCGTTAAAAAAACAAATCGCAATAAACTCGATTTTCGACGTGGGATGTCTTCCGGATATTCGTGTATGTTCGTACGCGTAACCCACATGCAATCGAATATCTGATGTGGCAGCAAGGCTCTTTGTTTCGGACCAAATGAGCGCCCAGTGATGGTGAAGTTACCACGCCCGTTGACATAGGGTAGCCCGGACGGGGTGGGCACCGAGATCAGAAAATCGAACCCGAATGCGAACCTCAACTCGTGAAGAATTTTGAGCCTCGCGCTTCTCTTTCTTACAGTTGGACGGTGAAATTGAAAGAACGGGAATTTATTGCGAAAGAGGACTCCGGGCAGAAGACTGTCCGGAGTTTTCTTTTGGACTCAATTGGCTTCAAAAATTGGCACAGCCAATCACAGGAAGGGCGGCGGGTATAAACGAACCGCTTTCCGACGCCCGGACGATGACGAACAGACGGTAAAGGCCGTGCTTGAATTCAGTCAATGTCTGCTTATCTGAAAGAAAGCGCTAAAGGTCGCTTAATCCGCCGGTGCAAAAAAGGGTAACCAGCAGAGCGATGCGGACGGTTCAGCACAATGTTCCGCCGATGACATCGATCGTTGCCCGGAAACCAAGGGTTCAAAAACTGATGTTTTTTCGACAAACTGGTTCCAATTATTAGGAATTTTTCACATTTTCGGCGGCAGCTGTGACTTCCCAACGCTTGCACGCATTGCCTTCCCGTGCGACCAACGTTAGAAAGTGTACAACAGATTCGTATGGGATATGGGAATCGGTGCCGTTTGTACTCATACCTAATTAAACAAAAACACGAGTACGAAATTTACAAAAAAGACGAAACACATGGCTGCATCAAGAGATCTTTTTGCAAGATTAGAAGACGCATTTACCCGTAAACCCGCCCGCGGCGGCAAAAAACCCCGCAAATCGAAATCGGAAGAGGACGGGTATACGGCCGCGGATATCGAGGTTCTGGAAGGTCTGGAACCCGTACGCCGGCGCCCGGGTATGTATATCGGTGGCACCGACGAGAAGGCCCTGCACCATTTGTTCGCCGAAGTGATCGACAACGCCATGGACGAGGCGGTCGCCGGGCACGCCAACTGGATTGATGTCCACCTTTCCGACGACGGCTGGCTGACCGTTACCGATAACGGCCGCGGTATTCCCATCGATCCGCATCCCAAATTCAAAAACAAATCCGCCCTTGAAGTTATCATGACGACCCTGCACGCAGGCGGGAAGTTTGACTCCAAGGTCTATGAGACCTCCGGCGGCCTGCACGGTGTCGGCGTCTCCGTCGTTAATGCCCTGTCGGAATCCCTGAAAGTTGAAGTTGTCCGCGGGCAAAAACTCTATCGCCAGGAATTTTCCCGCGGCAAACCCAAAGGCAATCTCAAAAAAGGCGGTTCGATAAAGAACCGCCGCGGCACAAGGGTGAGTTTCAAGCCGGACCATAAAATCTTTGGCAAATCCGCAAAATTCAAACCGGC
>JANQOC010000073.1 GCA_028279265.1 Hyphomicrobiales bacterium | reverse complement strand
CCGGCCGTTGATCAAGCCGGATCACCCGTGTTTTACCACCTGCCGTCTTTTGATCCGTCGTAGTGTTTCTCCAGGTCTTCCCAAACCTTGATGTAGTCGTCCTGGAGAGGCGCTTCTTTCGCCGCAAAGGGGGTCAGATGCTGCGGGAAGCGGGTTTCAAACATAAAGGCCATGGTGTTGTCCAGTTTCTCGGCTCCGAGCTCCGCATTGCTCGCGCCTTCGAAAGCCTGTTTGTCCGGACCGTGGGGAAGCATCATGTTGTGCAGTGACATGCCGCCCGGGACAAAGCCTTCCGGCTTGGCGTCGTAAATGCCGTAAATATTCCCCATGAGCTCGGACATGATATTTTTGTGGTACCAGGGCGGCCGGAACGTATTCTCGGCAACGAGCCATCGCTCGCGGAACAGTACAAAGTCTATATTGGCGGTCCCCGGAGTTCCCGACGGCGCGGTCAGGACAGTAAAGATTGAAGGATCCGGGTGGTCATAAAGAATGGCTCCAACCGGACAGTAAGCGGTCAGATCATATTTGACCGGTGCGTAGTTTCCATGCCAGGCAACCACATCCAGGGGCGACTGCATAATTTCCGTCTGGTGGAACTGGCCGCACCATTTCACCGTAATTGTTGAGGCAACCTCCCGGTCTTCAAAGGCCGCGACGGGGGCGCGGAAATCGCGCGGGTTCGCCAGGCAGTTGGCGCCGATGGGCCCGCGTCCCGGCATTTCAAATTTCTGACCGTAGTTCTCACATACGAAACCTCGTGCCGGACCCTCGAGGAGCTCAACCCTGTAAACAAGACCGCGCGGGATAATGGCAATTTCCTGGGGCTGAATATCAATGATACCCAGTTCAGTGAAAAATCGAAGCTTTCCCTGCTGCGGGACCACCAGCAATTCGCTGTCCGCCGAGTAGAAATAATCGTCGACCATGCTCTCGGTCACCAGATAAACGTGGGACGCCATACCGACCTGGGTATTAACATCCCCTGCGGTTGTCATGGTTCGCATGCCCGTGATCCAGTTCAGATCTTTGCCATCGGCCTCGACAGGATCCCATCGATATTGGCCGAGACTGATGATGTCGTTATCGACACAGGGTGCCGACCTCCAGTAGGGCACTTCGATTTTCTTGTAATTCGAGGAATGTTTCACGCTCGGACGGATTCGATAGCACCAGGTCCGTTCCGGAGGATGCGCGGTGAATGCGGTACCCGACAATTGTTCCGCATAAAGGCCATAGGCGCATTTCTGCGGTGAATTCATCCCCTGGGGCAAAGCTCCGGGTAACGCTTCAGTTTCGTAGTCATTGCCAAAACCGGGCATATATCCGGCAACCAGGCCGGATAGGGAAGCCTGCTGAATTAATTTCCGGGCATTTTGTTCATTCATTTGGAATTCTCCTGTTAAGCTGGCATTCGACTTCTCAGTCTCCCTGCCAATTACTCGTCACCATGCCGGTTGGCGGAGGCGGATATCGCCTCACTTAAAACATTTCTGTCGCCGATGTGATTGGCCAGCAGTAATATGAGACGGGCGTTAAGGGCAGCACTTTCTTCATCGGAAAGCCCTTCATGGGCATCAATGAGCTCGGCGTAGAATCCGTCGGGATCGGGTATATTTGGCTTTGTATTAAGCGCATTCATAGATTACTCCTTGGCACAAGCCGTGAGCAGTGCCGATCGCAAAGCGGATTCATCAAACGCATTCCATCGCGCGGCGACATGCTGGTCTGGCCGGATGAGATAGACGGCGGATTTGGCCTCACCAAGATAACGCTCTGCCAGCGCACCGGTCGGATCATCGTCCATGGTAATGGCAACGTTACGGGTTGTCACGCCATCCTCCGTGATCGTGGTCGGCACGTCGACATTGATGCCCAGGATGACGAATTCATTGCCGAGCCGGCCAAGCAGATAACCTTCCCGCAACGGGGCATCGGGGCAGGGACTGCCGACGCGTGATACGGCGGGGCCTCCCTCCAGCTCATCCGGGCCATTTAGGGATGAGCCGTCATAGGTGCATGGCACGGATAGCCGCCCGGAATTGACAAGGGGCCGTGCGAATTCATATCGCTCGGCAAGGTCCAGAACTGAATTGCGAAAGGTGTGACTGATCTTTGACTTGGGCGTAATAAAATCGGTGGCGCGGGTCGAGTTTAGGATGTTTTCATCGGCCCCGTAAATGCGCTCGTCATCATAGGTATCCAGCAGCCTGTCCGGGGCATTACCGTTGATAACGAGACCCAGTTTCCAGCCAAGATTATCTACGTCCTGCATGCCGGAATTGGCCCCCCGGGCCCCGAAGGGAGAGACCTGATGAGCGGAATCGCCGGCAAAGATCACACGCCCGTGGCGAAATTTCTGCATCCGGCGACACTGGAACGTGTAAATCGACGACCAGACGAGTTCATATTCAACATCCGGTCCGAGCATGGCATCGAGGCGGCTTCGTATATTTTCTTCTTTCAATTCCTCTTTGCGATCGACATCCCAGCCGATCTGGAAATCGATCCGCCAGACATCGTCGGGTTGTTTGTGCAGGAGGGTTGAGGCCCCGGATTTATGGGGCGGTTCAAACCAGAACCAGCGCTCCGTTGGAAAATCGGCTTTCATCTTAATATCGGCGATGAGGAAACTGTCCTCGAATACACGGCCCTCGAATTCCAGATCGAGCATGCCCCGCAGGGGAGAGCCCGCACCGTCGCAGCCAATGAGCCAGTCCGCTTCCAGCTGGTAGGGGCCGTCAGGGGTTGTGATATCGACCACGACATGATCATTCCTGACATCGACGGAATCCACGCGGTTCCTGCCGCGTAATTCAATGGGTGCTCCCTGGGCTTGTGCATGGCGCACCTGCTCGACAATGAACTTTTCGAAATAGGGCTGTTGGAGATTGATGAAAGCGGGGTATTTATGTCCGTCTTCTGGAAGCAGGTTGAACTCAAACACTTTGCGGTCTTCATGGAAGACCTTTCCTAGGTTCCAGACCACACCCTTTTCCAGCATCGGCTCGCCACAACCATAGCGATCGGCAATTTCCAGGCAGCGTTTGGCAAAGCAAATGGCGCGACTGCCCATGCCAATTCCCTCATGGTCGTCGAGAACAACCACGGGGATTCCCTGCAATCCAAGATCGAGAGCCGTAGCGACACCGATGGGCCCTCCGCCCATAACTACGACAGGATGCCGAACCGGGGCTGCAGCTTCCTGATCGGGGGAACGTTCATAGGGATAAAGTTTGAAGGCCAGGTTATACCGGTCCTGGATTTCAGTATTCATATGTCACTTCCTGGTATCACTTCCTGGCATCACGACCGAGTATACCTCCGAGTATCACTTTCAGGTGGTCCGGAAGGGCCGTCAGCAATTCCGGAAACTTGGTTGCGATCCAAATATTCACTTAACCCTATTATGCCCGGATTGTAGCCCTGTGCGACAAATTATTTAGAAAAAATGATTACCGGATTGGGGCTTATCTTAGGGCATTTGCGCATGGGGACAAGAGGTTCCCGGTCATACGGCAATGCCATTGGGAATTGTCGCGGTAGCTGTCATTCCTGTCGGCTCGGTCCAATGAGACTTACATCCTTGGGGCTGGGTATTTTCTCAATGATGCCAATATTCAAGCTTAGTTTGTTATGCTAGCCGCTTTAGGATCTCATCCGGTGATCCGCGGTTCAACTCTAACGAATTCTACAGGGAATGGGGCGCTATGAAATTGTTTGATGCCGCGAGATGGAGAAAAAGTGTTTGGGTTTCGGTCGTCCTTTTCTGCTTTATGGGAGTTTCGGTGGCGTCTGCAGCTAAATGCGGACAAAACAAGAGCGGATTTTCTTCCTGGCTCAGGGATATCAAGTCCGA
>JANQOC010000061.1 GCA_028279265.1 Hyphomicrobiales bacterium | reverse complement strand
GTCAGCCTGAAAGTCTGAATAGCAATTCGACGACCAGCACTCCAGTGAAAAAACTCCAGATCGTCGCGATGACAACGAAGATCGCCAGCCAGGAGGCGGGAATTGTTTCCTGCAGGGCACAGCGAATGGAATTCCGAACCAGCAGAAACGGGCCGGCCATGATCCGCATACCAATATCGATCAGTATCGCCGAAACCTTTTGTTCACGATCAATCGAAAAACGCATGGGCTCGCCGGTAAGGACGCGCTCGAGGCTGGCCAAAAAACCTGCGAGTCCGAATCCCAGAGCACAGACATACATATAAAGAAAAAACTCGGGCATCACGCAAAGACTCGAAGTTAAGGGTTTCAAGTCCTTAGCTGCAACTTCTATGCCGTGGGAGTTTTCGCTTAATTAACCAAAAGCCAATCCAGTGACCGGCCTTTTTGACGCGGATCCAATGCCCCGCGGCCATGAACCTGCAAATCGTGCCTGCAAATTTCTAACGCCCCTGGAACGAGACCTACTGCAGGTCAAAATCCAGGATGGCCATGTTAAAATTGTAGGAAAGATCGTCGTCTTCTTCGTCCTTGAACAGGACGCCGATGAATTCATCGCCGATATAAACTTCTGCGGAGTCATCTTTTTTCGGGCGCTGGCGCACCTCGATGGTCTGGAGCTGAAATTTATTTCGCAGATAGGTTTCAAGCCGGACTATTTCTTCGCGTTCCACCGGCACCTCCTGGGTCGTGTTGATAGACGGGCGATCTCAATTGATCGATTTGTTATCATCGCCAGAACGGCAATCGTCAACCCGAATCTTTACCTGAGGGTATGATCGCTTAGCCACCGGCGCAATTCGTCGACAAGGAAAACCTGATCCGCGAAATCGCCCCCGAGAAACCGGGGTTTAATCCGCGTCACCCAATCCCAGCATCTGGTTCATGGTTCGCGCCGGCTCCGGACAACCCGCCGGCCCCACAACTTTTGCAGGCACACCGGCAACGGTTGTCTGCGGCGGCACGTCTTTCAAGACGACGCTGCCGGCGGCGACCCGTGCGCAATCGCCGACATGGATATTGCCGAGGATTTTTGCACCGGCACCAATCATGACATTGCTGCCGATTTTCGGATGGCGGTCGCCACTATCCTTACCGCTGCCGCCAAGGGTTACGCCATGCAGCAGCGAAGAATTATCGCCAATCACAGCGGTTTCGCCGATGACCACTCCTGAAGCATGATCAAACATGATTCCCCGGCCAATCCGGGCTGCGGGGTGAATATCGACAGTGAATACGCTCGATGACATGCTCTGCAGATATTGGGCAAAGTCCCTGCGACCTGTTTTCCAGAGACTATTCGCCAGACGATGGGTTTCGAGAGCATGGAAACCTTTGAAATAAAGCAGGGGATCGATTAATCGATTGCAGGCGGGATCCCGGTCAAAAACGGCAGCAAGATCCGCACGGATAATTTCCGAGAATTCGCCGACCCCCTCCACAGCCCCGTTCAATGCCTGGCGCAAGGAGGCAAACGAAACATCGTGATGGCCGAGACGCTGGGACAGGCGGTGGAGTATCACCGATTCCAGACTGTCATGATCCAATATTGTCGAATGCAAAAAACTCGCAAGTATGGGCTCACTTTCAGCGGTAGCTTCCGCTTCAATGCGCACTTGCGACCAGACGGGATCACAACGATCAATCCGGTGTTTTTGTGACGTCGTCATACCTAACCCTTTGCGAACTCATTGTGCGAGCCCCTTGAAGGAGTGTTGATCAGAAGCCCCGTTTATCCCAGTTGGGACAACCGGTGACTTCCCTGATTATTCTACATCTAACCCATTTGCCGGCAAGTTCAAGAAAACAAATTTGGCTAACGGTCAAGCGATACCGCTTATTCCGTTGAAATTATTACGAAATTTCAAAAATTTGGGAATTCGTTATGGGAAGCTAGGCCACTGCCTCGCCGTCGGAAGTAACGAGCTCAATTTCCGGGCGAATAAGTGAAATGCCGATATACCGAATTCTTCCGCCAATTTTGGCTTTCTGCACACCCATTTCACTGTAATTGCGGCCGAACACCGGCAGTGCCATGGGCTCTTTGTCGAAGACCTCGCACCAGACACGGTAATGCTCGTAGATTTCCGTTGCGGTGACGCTTGAATCTTCATCGGGTTCGACCCATTGCTCGTGAAATCTTTTCAGGTCGCTGTTTGGAGGCATCAGTCGCTTCGTCGGTGCAGGTACGATGGTGATGGTGTCCACATCCTTGTATTCGGCATCCGCTGCGCGTGCGGGTTCATCGGCCTCGCGAGGACGCATATGCGCATAGGCCACAAACAGCCCCAGTCCCGAACCCAATTCCACGAGCAGGGCGACCAGGATAATCAGTCCGATCTGGACCTTCTGAATATCGACCCCAATCAGATTTGACAGCATTTTTGCCTGGGGATCGGCGCCGGCAGTGGCCACGGCCCGGGTTTCCGCCGACATCACTTCCAGTTTTTTCTTAAGATCCCTGATCTGGGTTTCAAGATTGTTCGCCTGGCGGGAGACGGCGAGCTCCTTTCGCAGGTTGAGTACCTCGTTGCACAGACGCTGGGAGCGAAAATTCACATTGGCGCAATCCTGAGTGAGATCCCCGACGGTGCCCAGGGTCCGGCGTCCTTTGCGAATGGGCTGCGCCAGTACGGACTTCAGATCGGCTTCAACCTCGCCCATGGAGCGATGCTGAGGGACCCAGGAGAGTTTTTCACGCGCCCTTTTCAGTTCGGCACGCAAATCGGTATAGTGCACGGCCTGCGCTTCCCGCGCCCCCACCGTATCGGCCCGGTTGAGGGCGGCAAAACCAAGAGAAGACGTCAGTGAATAGGCTGAACAGACACACCACAGCAGCACACCTGCGGTGACCTGAACGAGATTTTTCTGGCGCAGGGCCCACAGGATGAAAAATGGCAGCAAGGCTTTGAGACCATCGGCAGCTGCACTGGCAGCAGCATAGATCTGGGCATCGAGTTCGGTTTTCCCAAGGCTGAAACCGAACCGCCAGTTCATGGCCGCAGAGACGACAAGCAGGACAATGCCGGCCAGTACCCCGAATAAGCTCATTAGTACTCTCATATGCCGCCTCCATAAGCGGGCGCGGTCTTCATTGACCGTCGGTGCGAGACCCAAAGCTTTAGGGAGACTTATGTCCACCTCCAGTTGACGACGTCACTGCAGGTGGAAAAAGACACACTGGCACAATTTCAAAGTACCATCGCCAGCTCCGTTCCGGACGCCAACGCCGTCCGAATACCAACCGGTGATAATCGATACTAATGAAACTGTCTTACCCTGCCAGAGATGGATCCCCTGCGCGCCGACCTATTACCAGCAAAACAATTCGCCAATCTTGATGGCAATACCCTCAGTCGCCGGGCAGAAATCCAAGTCCATAGTTTGCTGAACAATCGCAAGCTATGCACTGGCCCCCTATTGAAGATGACGCTATATGATTCGAATTAGGTTGTTAACAAGCTGTTAATTGTTATGGGCAGAAACCTGAGGAAATACTTGTGAAACACTCGGGAATTCTTGGAAACTGTGACATTTTTCCAGTCAAACCAGGGTTTGTTCTTTTTATGTTCTTTCCGTTTGTGCGTTTTACCGGCAGGTCGCGCTGCCCAGGGCAGCGAAATCCGGGCTCAGGGTTCTGAAAACTCACGGTTCCGAAAAAAAGTCGATTGCCGCTTGCTTGAACTCCAGATCCCCCACTGCCGTCATATGATCCCGGTTTGCCAGTTCCAGGTGCCGGCTTCCGGGTATGAGATCCGCAAGCTCTTTGGCCGATCCGCCTATTACATCCTTGCTGCCGACGACAACGAGGACCGGGCGCGTGATCGTTCCCACCTGCTCGGGGGTGATTTTCTCCCGGGAGGCGCGGATGCACATGGCCAGGGCCTTCAGGTCGCTGCCTGTGGATTCGGCAAAGGCCCGGAATGTGCGGGCCGTATCGTTGGCCACGTCTTCGATTGTCGGTGCTTCCAGGGCTCTGGCAATGGGCCCGGCTCCCCCCACACCGCGCACCATATTGTAGCCCAGACCGGCAAAAACGGCTTTCTTCACGCGATCCGGATTGCGGATCGACAAAAAGGCGGAAATTCGTGCGCCCATTGAATATCCGATGATAAATGCTGACGGCAATTCCAGGTGATCCAGGAGATTCACAACGTCCCCGGCCATGCTGGGGCTGCCATAAACATCCGGGACGTAGAGCTTTTCACTGTTGCCGTGGCCGCGATTATCAAGGGCGATCGTGCGAAATCCCGCCTTATTCAGGGTTCTGGTCCAGCCTGTGTTCACCCAGTTGGTCTCTATATTCGAGGCGAATCCGTGAATGAGAACCACAGGTTCCCCTTCTCCTTCATCGATGAAGTGAATATTGATTCCGTCCGAGCGAAACTGCGGCATTCAACGTTCCCTCTTTTCCATGGGTTCAGGCGCACAGGTTTGGCCGAAAACCAGCGAAGAGTCAAAATTATCTGTTTTCCGCGATGGGAACTTAGTGTATGGCATTGCTCAGAAAGTCATCTATTGCGTGACAACGGTTTTGAGAGACCTATGGCTGATAATCCAGTTCCACATTTCTGCAATGATGTCGGCGCCGAAAAAATTCATGTGGGTGTCAAGGAATTCAATTGCATGGGCGCGAGCCCGCCCTTTGATCATCCCCATGTGTATCTGGATATGGGCGGGGATGACCAGATCATCTGCCCTTATTGCTCGACGGTCTATGTGTATGAACCGACATTTGACGCCCAAAAATCGGATCCTCCCTTCTGTCTCTATGAGGGTTTGGTAACCCAGGACTGACGTTTGCCTAATTCGTCAATCGAACGGGGTTGCGGCCGGGATCATCGGCCCCATAGGATCAGGCACGTCCAGATTGTGGCGCAACTAATACTTCTTGAGATTCCAGAAGAGCACGCGTGCTGCCGGTCAGCCGCCGGAACCACCGAGTTGAACTGGCCCCTGTCCGCCTTCTGCAAACAGGACTTCGCCCTGCAACTGCACATCACTCGGAATGCCGGGAACAAGCGTTGCGTTACCGGGATAACCGTTTCCGGAAAACTCAAGGGTGACATTTTGCAGGGCAATGCCGCCACCTCCGGATTTGACGATCAGGTTGCGCCAGCCGTTCCTGGAATTGAGCCCGACCATGACCGGGAGCTTTACCCGCTTGATCGTTGATACGGTTCGGTAGCCTGGATTGGACGGCGTCAGAACGGCAAGCGTACACCCGGTCTTGGCGCACCAGTTTTCGCCGGTGAAGTAAACCAAAATCTCGGCGCGGCCATCACCGTTGAGATCAGCGCCTGCAAACTGATAAGGACCGGATTTTTCATTGCGGTTGATCCGGTAATTCTCGATTGCCCGACGGGCCTGGCTTGAATCCAGTTGCGCACGCACGGATAGCTTCGCCTGGCCAGAATTCTGACCGGGAGATAGAAGCACCGGTCCGGTTCCCGATGTTCCGGTGTTGCCGGCGACACCTGTGCCCGTCGAACCGGAATTCCCACACGCCGTCAATCCCAGAATGCCAAGCAATCCAAGGAGAGAGAGCATGATTAATTGGTAATTTGTTTTTCTGCCCGTCAACATTATGTTGTCCTATCCCCAAATGACCAGATGTCTCGCATTCGAATTCGACCATGACACGAGGCAACCCGGCAGCGACCAGTATAGAGAATCAATTAGGCGCCTTTTGGACCGGGTTCGAGTATACCATAGTCTCCGGGAATGAAAGACCCGGGCGGGTTTTTCCGAAAAGAACCGTATATTGCTGTGACATTGACGGTTTGACCCGCTTAAGATTCCGCAGAAATACATTTTCAGTTTGTTCAATAAGTTGAAAAAAACAGGGGATTTCGCTAAACGAGAAGGCATACCCGTCTCAATCGTTGCCCAAACCCCAAAACGGGTACGTTTGTCCCGCGTCCAACAAAGATCTGCAAAAGGAGGAAAGGCTTCATGGTCCGCTATCTCAAAGAAGGCCGAAGTGCCGAGGAAATTGCCGAACAGGACGCCAAGGTCCGGGCGGTCGTCGAGGGCATCCTCGAGGATGTTGAAAAACGGGGCGACGACGCGGTCAGGGAACTCTCGGACAAGTTTGACAACTGGTCCCCGGACAGTTTTCTTCTGACCAAGGCCGAAATCGAGGCCGCCGTCGCGAAAGTCAGTCCGCGAGACCTTGAGGACATAAAATTCGCCCAGGAACAGGTCAAAAACTTTGCCCAGAAACAAAAAGACTCAATGCAGGATATCGAAGTCGAAACCCTGCCAGGGGTCATCCTCGGGCACAAAAACATACCCGTAAACAGCGTCGGCTGTTACGTGCCGGGGGGAAAATACCC
>JANQOC010000050.1 GCA_028279265.1 Hyphomicrobiales bacterium | reverse complement strand
CCGCACCTGACTAGGATTATAACAGTACGCGGAACTGGGGATGGTCCTGATAATTTCGATGCGTTATTTAACAGTTCATTTACGGACGAACTGGATATTGATGTCTCTCCCAATGCCGTGAAGTTGTTGATGTACACGTCCGGTACCTCCGGTCGTCCCAAAGGAGTCCTGCACAGTCACAACACACTCGCCGCGGAAATTGGAAACGTAGTCAGATTTTGGAGCCTCGACCAGGATGACCGGGTACTGATGCCGGCTCCCATTACCCACATTGGTGGTTATCTCTACGGAATTCTACTGCCTGTTACACTGGGAATAGAAGCGGTATTGATGGAGAAATGGGATGCGGCCGAAGGGCTGGACCTAGTTGAGAATAAAAACCTGACAATGACAGTTGGCGCCACGCCGTTTCTTCAGGAGCTCGTTGAACTGGCGGAAAAGCAGAAGCGGTATTTACCCAGTCTTCGTTACTTCGGATGCGGTGGCGCACCGGTTCCACCCGAACTGATCCATCGAGCGCACAAAGTTCTATCAAACTGCTTGGCTTCGCGCATCTACGGAAGTACTGAAGCTCCTACCGTAACGCTCGGGGTCACGAGCCGAGCTCAAGCCGATCTCGCTGCAAATACCGAAGGATTTGTCGTGGGTCATGATGTTAAACTCGTAAACGATGCAGGTCGGCCGGTTGGCGTGAATGAGGAAGGTGAAATTCTTACCCGGGGACCGGAAAACTTCATTGGCTATGCGGCTCCGGCAGACAATACTTCATCATTCGACAATGACGGGTATTTTCGCACCGGCGATTTGGCGGTTCGGACCGAGGAGGGGTGTTTGGTCATAACCGGGCGCAAAAAGGATATTGTCATCCGGGGTGGAGAAAATATTAGTCCGAAGGAGGTCGAAGATATTCTTCACACCCATCCTTCAATTCAGGAAGTCGCAATTGTCGCCATGCCCCACCCGAGAATGGGAGAGACTTGCTGTGCCTACGTCAAAGTCAACCAGGGATGCCAGATCAGTTTGGAGCAGGTAATTGAATTTTTAGACGAACAAAAGGTTGCAAAACAAAAATTCCCGGAACGAGTCGAGTTCATTGATGAATTTCCCCGTACCGCTTCCGGAAAGATCAGAAAAAACATTCTCCGCCGAGACGTCGCCAGGCTCGTTTCGGATCAGACTTGCTGAACCATCGCAACTAGAGTTGGAGGCGAATTGCTTTCGTCCGATGTCCCGGCTTAGACCATGGCGGACATGGGGTGACAGAGTGGCCTTGTACCTTCAATCGGACCCTATGAGTATAGGCGATTTCATCCATTAAGTAGCTGTAAGAGTCTTGGACGCGTTGCGATTGATGGAAACAGTGAGCGGATGAACTTTCAGTACGAACGGGTCTTTGTCGAACGCAACTGGACCACTCAGATTCCGATGAAAGGATTCGAATCGATTCTATCCGACTGGGAAAACATCTGACCTTTTGCGAATTTTGTTTGAAATACAATCTCTGGCGTATCGAACATTTGTATCTTTTTTACAGCACTACTCGGCAATAGTTTGCAAAATGGAGCCGTTTGGCCGGGATAAATCCTGATTTGCAGACACAAAATTACAATGCTTGTTACCATTTTGTCAGCGGTGGTTTGCCGGATTTGGCGTTGGGAATAGATGTCAGATCCACAGGGCAGAAGATACGGGGGCAATAAGAATGGCAGAAATAGATCTCAGGACAACCGAAGTGGGTCATTTGTGCGGTTTTGACAATGAAGGCTTTGCTGAAATGATCGAGCGAATGTCTTTTATAGTTGAAGTCGAAATGAACACGTCTTGCAGGATTTGCCTTTACAAATACTTGCTGCAAAGTGCGGCTTGCGTTGCCTTAGCTGACAGGGACGCCGATCAGATAGATAGTATAGTGGATGAATTTTTATCGACTGCGACTGATGTTTCGAGGACCGTTCGCGATATTCTGGAAGAGGACGGTTGCACATCTGAACATCAAGCCGTTGCCTAAGGCTCCTGGCCAAGTCTGTTAATCCAGTTTCAGGATTCTGGCTTTGCTCAACAGATAAATTAAAAAGGGCCAAACGATCGTAAATCGTTCGGCCCCGGAATTATTGTTGAGGGAAAACAGGTTGGCCTACATCATGCCTCCCATACCTCCCATTCCATCCATGCCGCCCGGAGGCATTGCAGGACCATCATTCTTTTGAGGTATGTCGGCAACTGCGGCTTCGGTCGTAATCAAGATACTTGCAACAGATGCGGCATCCTGCAGAGCAACCCGAACAACTTTGGCGGGATCAATAATGCCCATTTGGAACATGTCTCCGTAGGTATCTTTCTGCGCATCGTAGCCGAATGACACTTGATCCTTGTCATTAATACGACCAACGACGATAGAACCTTCGACACCGGCATTTTCGGCAATCTGGCGGATCGGTGCCTGAAGGGCCTTGCGTACAATGTTGATCCCGGCCGCCTGGTCCTCATTGTCGCCGGTCACCGTAATGGCTTTTGCCGCTCTGAGGAGTGCGACGCCGCCCCCGGCAACGATTCCTTCTTCGACAGCCGCTCGTGTGGCATTGAGGGCGTCATCTACCCGGTCCTTGCGCTCTTTCACTTCAATTTCCGTAGCGCCTCCAACTTTGATGACCGCCACGCCGCCTGCGAGCTTTGCGAGACGCTCCTGAAGTTTTTCCCGATCATAATCAGATGTGGTTTCCTCGATCTGGACTTTAATCTGACTGACACGACCATCGATGTCCGATTTCTTACCGGCTCCATCAACAATTGTCGTGTCATCTTTGGTAATGGAGACACGCTTGGCGGTTCCAAGCATATTCAGATCTACATTCTCCAACTTGATGCCCAGATCCTCGGAAATGACCTGACCTGCTGTCAGAACGGCAATATCTTCAAGCATGGCCTTGCGTCGGTCTCCGAAGCCGGGAGCTTTTACTGCAGCGACTTTCAAACCGCCGCGAAGTTTGTTGACAACGAGGGTCGCCAAAGCTTCGCCTTCAATGTCTTCAGCAATAATGAGGAGCGGCCGTGAAGATTGGACAACGGATTCCAGAATAGGCAACATGGGCTGAAGGTTGGTGAGCTTTTTTTCGTGAATCATAATATACGGGTCTTCGAGCTCAGCGACCATTTTGTCAGCATTGGTGATGAAATAGGGCGAGAGGTACCCTCGGTCAAATTGCATCCCTTCGACGACATCGAGTTCGCTATTCAAAGATTTAGCTTCCTCAACTGTTATCACGCCTTCATTGCCGACTCGTTCCATGGCCTCGGCGATCATGTCACCAATTTCGGCTTCACCATTTGAAGATATGGTTCCAACCTGTTTGACTTCTTCCGAAGATTTGACTTTTTTCGATTTCTTTTCAATATCCTCCACGACCTGACTGACCGCGCTTTCAACGCCGCGTCGTAAATCCATAGGGTTCATTCCGGCAGCGACAGCTTTCATACCCTCTCGAATAATCGAATGTGCGAGTACGGTTGCTGTCGTCGTGCCATCACCTGCGAGATCATTTGTCTTGGATGCGACTTCGCGCACCATCTGAGCACCCATGTTCTCGAAATGATCCTCAAGTTCAATATCTTTTGCGACCGTAATGCCATCCTTCGTTGTGCGCGGTGCACCAAAGGACTTATCAAGAACAACGTTTCTTCCTTTCGGACCTAGTGTCACTCTGACGGCATGGGTTAAAACATCGACGCCATGGAGCATTCGCTCCCGCGCGTCTCCAGAAAAACGGACTTCTTTTGCCATTTGAGTCTCCCAAATTGTTCAATCAGTTATTCCACCCTTATCTGAGCGTTTTACTCATAATAAAGATAAAGGGGTCACGATCTTTGCTAAGCTTCAAGCACACCCATGATGTCGGATTCTTTCATTATGAGGACTTCCTCGCCATCGATTTTGACTTCGGTGCCGGACCATTTGCCAAACAATACCGTGTCGCCGGCTTTGACATCAGGCGGTGTGATCGTTCCATCTTCCCGACGTTCACCGGGACCTACAGCCAAAACCTTTCCGGTTGAGGGCTTTTCTGTCGCCGTATCCGGGATGATGATACCGCCGGCAGATTTGGTATCTTCCTCTATGCGAGTTACGACAACGCGGTCATGGAGGGGGCGAAATTTCATACTAATCTCCAATAGCTCTGGCGCCCGATTAAGGGCGTAACTTCGTTTCGGGTTTTTATGGGTTTAGCACTCTCAATTTAGAGTGCTAATAACTATTAAATGGCCTCTGGAAAACGTTATGTCAATAGAGAAGTAAAAAATCCCGGTCGGACAACGGTCTAAGGCAATGAGGCATCATAGGAGTGCAAAATCAAAGGAACTGATTGATTTCAGGTCCATTTCCATTGGAGATATATTCAAAAATGCGCCATTCCTTCTTTTCCGTTGTGAAAGGATAGGGCCTGTCGCCGAATATTGAACTCTGGGACATCTCTTGGTTTTTCTGACAGCAGGCGATTTCACGTCTGCTGGATGTGGATTTCCGGCCCGCTGTAAAATAATATGTCAGGATCTTCACATCTTCGTCTAATTACAGTCTTAGGCAGACTAAAGGCTCAGGCAGAATTATGTGTTATGCAGAATAGAGTTTTAGGCAGCAGGTTTTGAAAGGGGCGAACCGATTTCTGATAGTCTAGATCAAACCAAAACAGTAACTGCGACCGGTGAGGAGAGGGAACCGGTGAACGTCAGCGAACATTATCAGTTCACGAAACTAGTTAGTTCTGTTGACCAGCTGACACGGGCGGTGCAGGCAAATGAAACCGAGCTCGTCAGGCTGGCGGAGAAAATTGACAGGCAGTCCGATAGGATACAGGACGCCGTCAATGCCACCCAGTCGGCGACGTCGCTCGCCCGCGGGGCTCTCATATTTGCCGGCTTTCTTCTGCTCCTCACTTTCCTCTGGGTGATGTTCGTGGCCTGAGGGGTTCCGGGCGAGCCTTCAACTCAGCAAAATTAGCTTCCGTCTTGACTGTCCGCGGCTTGTGGGTAAATCAGAATGTCGTGCTAAAATTGGCACGAAACACTTCCGAATGATCCGAAATCCGCATGGAACGCATCCCCCGGTCGGGCCTCGACGGGTCGGATGAACGAACCGGAAAGCACGATGTCGCCGGCGCGGATGGATTGGTCGTAGGTTGTCAACCGTTCTGCCAGCCAGGCCATGCTCAAGAGGGGATCATTGAGAACCCCTGCTCCCAGTCCCGTTTCTTCCACCTCGCCATTTCGTGAGACAATCGCTCCAACCCATCTGAGGTCCACATCTTCGGCCTTGAAACGCTCGGCCCCCAGAACAAGACCGGCATTGGCCGCATTGTCGGCGATTGTGTCGGTCACCTTTCTGAGGACGCCGGTCTCGGGTTCGCGGCGGACAATGCGTGTATCTAATATCTCAAGGGACGGCGCGACATAATCGGTCGCGGCCAGGACAGCTTCCCTGTCCGGTGTACCCGCCAGGTCGGATTTCATTACAAAAGCTATTTCGGCTTCAATGCGGGTTTCAATAAACCGGTCGGTGGGGATCTGTGCCGCGTTGGGAAAAAGCATATCATCAAAGAGAACACCGCTATCCGGGATTTCGATATTCAGAGCTTGCTGCATAGCCTTCGACGTCAGGCCGATTTTCCAGCCGATGATATTCCGTCCGGAGTCAAGTTTTCGTTGCACGAGCCTGGCTTGAATCGCATAGGC
>JANQOC010000046.1 GCA_028279265.1 Hyphomicrobiales bacterium | reverse complement strand
ATCAGCTGCGTAACGCCGGGTTCCTCCCCGACTGGCTCGACGATCTCGATATTTCGGAGGCGCCGGATGATTTTTTTGACCAAGAGCCTGATGACGGTGACCACAAGCTCCCCTCCGGTCTTGGTAAGCATCCCGAGGACGAACAATATTTTCGCTCGGAGAAACCGTGGGGAACGGAGGTGCTCTGTCGCGCCCTGGACACCATGAGTTCGGACTGGACGGACGAATTGTCCTGTCTCGGAAAACTTGCCGGCAGCTATTCCGGCTCCAATGAGACTTTGACCTGGCAAAGAGCCCTGCCGGTCCTGCATAAAAGCGGTGCCGAAAGATCCTACGATGTCCTTAAGGCCAGGCTTGCGGACAACGAGGTTACACTTTCGGAGCTGTGCGATCTACTCGATCTCACGAGTTACAGATATGTTTACCGACCGGGACACCGGCCGACAAAGGCTTCAGGTGCTTATCGCGCCCTGATGCGGACTTATGATTTTTCCAGTCTGGGCAAATACGCCTGGATCCTGAAACATCAGGAAGTCAATACCGTTTTCCAGCTGGTGCGGGTCAAGCGAACCCTTCTCAACGCGCTCAGTCGGATTTTCGAGAACGATAAGGCTCTTCTCGAAGCAAAACTCAGAAACAGCACTTCGACCAATCTGTTCTGGGCATTTGTCATCTTGAGGAGCGCTCTGCTTGAAGATCCGTGGTTGGAAAGTCGCACCAAGTCGGCGTTGGGAGCCACCTACCTGGATAAGCTCTGGCCCCCCAACCGGGTCCTTAGAAGGGCGGCGCTCTATGCCGTGTTCATGGCGCCGGAGCCGGTTCTGTCGTTTCTGACCCATGATTTTGACATACCGGAAGATGCGCGTGGGAATCCGCCGTGGAAAATTCCTGACGCATGGACCACATCCGAAGAAAAGCATTTCATCAAATTCAAGCCTAGAAGCAAGAAACCCATGGGGCCGAGGATATGACAGACGCTGGTGAACTCGCAAACGAGACGGTGACCTTGAGTGAGGCAAAATCCCTGATCAAATCGATGGCCCATGAACAGAGTTTGTTGTTGCTGTCGGCCCCTGGGGTGGGCAAGTCGGACACGGTTGTGCAGTCGGCGACGGAGGCAAAACTGGAATGCCGGTCGCTGCTTGGAACCCAGATCGCACCGGAGGATGTCAGCGGCGTGCCGCGCATTGTGCGCGAGCGAACCGTTTTCTGTCCGCCCCGGGTCCTGCTGCCTGAAAAACCGAAAGCCTTCTGCCTGTTCCTGGACGAATTGCCGGCTGCGGCGCCGGATATCCAGAAGGCATTTTATTCGCTGCTCCTGGAACGGCGTATCGGCGAACACCAGCTCCCCAAGGGAAGCTGGGTCGTGGCTGCGGGAAACAGGGCTGAAGACCGGGCACTCGTTCGCACCATCAGCAGTGCGCTGGTCAACAGGGTTGTCATATTGAATGTCCGGGTCGATGTGAAAGAATGGCTGGTCTGGGCAAAGTCGGCAAACATACGTTCGGATATCATCGCGTTCATCACCCTCATGCCCTATGCACTGATGCGCGATGTTCCCCGGGAGCCGGTTCCGTTCTCCACCCCCCGCTCCTGGGCAGCCTTGTCGCGGGCGCTGGACCTGGCTGAGGAAAGGGGATCATTTTCACGGAATGAACGCCGGGCGCTGGCGTTTGGAACCGTAAGTGCCCAGGACGCCGCGATCTACTCCGCGCTTGCAGAGGAGAGGCTCGCGGACCTCAAACCGGCGTCCTATTATTTCGACAATCCGGATCAATTGCCGACCACGGATACGGCGCGCTGGTTTATCCTCAATCAGATCCGTAGTCTCGCCAAGTCAAATAATCTTGGAGAATTAGATCCGGCTCGGATCAATAATTTTCTGGGCGCATTGTCCGATGAATTCCGATTTGCCCTGCTCGTGGATCTGGTCGAGGTCTGGGGCGGGCTGGGTGCGGATCCATCCATGTTCGAAG
Organism: Hyphomicrobiales bacterium; assembly: GCA_028279265.1. Taxonomy (GTDB): domain Bacteria; phylum Pseudomonadota; class Alphaproteobacteria; order Rhizobiales; family CAYWUX01; genus JANQOC01. The sequence continues at coordinate 3,751 of JANQOC010000046.1, read as the reverse complement.
CTTTGAAGCAGGTTACAGGTCTTGACCAATAACGTTGGAGAAGAGGAGAAGATCAAGGCGCTGGAACTGGCACAATTGTCGCTGAAACGCGTTGTGCTGGCCCTGCCGCACCTGTCGGGTCTCGCTCAAAACGTCAAACTGCGCATCGACAACCGAATCCCGACGGCCGGTGTTTTCGCCTCGGGAACAATGCTGATCAATTCAGAATTCCTGCAATCACTGAAGCCTGCCGAACTGGATTTCGTCGTCGCCCATGAATTGCTGCATCTGGCCCTCGACACCCATGGTCGCGGTACCGGAAGTCCGCCACAGGCCGTGAATGTGGCCCATGACTACATTATCAACGATATTCTTGCCCACGAGCTCGGCCAGACCATTCCGGCCGGTGGCCTCGCCTATGACCAGGCCCGGTATTTTTCCCTTGAGGAACTCCTGGCGCAGGGCGTGGCCTGGAACGGCAAGTCGAGCTGGCGCGATCCCTTCAAACCTTCACCCATAACAACCATGGGAGAAGCACTCGCGGATGCCGGGCTGGTGGAGCCACAGCAGAACGAACATAATCAGATGACCCTGGATGTGCTGGAAGCCTCTCTGGAGCGTGAATGGTATCCCGAGATCACACCATCGGACCTGAACCGGCGTCGCGAGATTATTCGCTCGGAGGCGGAGAAATCCAATAATCTGGAGCAGTTGAAAAAACAGCTGGAAGAACACGGTCGCGGGCAAGGGATGGGGGGAGATCTTTACTCGGACACGATCGAGGCCCTGAAAACCAGCTACCGGGTGCCCTGGGAACTCGGACTACAACGCTGGTTTGATGCCCAGACGCCATCGGAACGCAGCTATGCCCGCCCCTCCCGGCGCGGTGGAGATCGCTCCGATATTGTCTTGCCCGGGCGCAAACGGGAAAGCTGGACCATGCACATAGTGCTGGATACCAGTGGCTCAATGGTCGAAGACCTGCAACTGGCCCTGGGCCTCATCGGGACTTTTTGCGAGCACAATAATATTGAACAGGTGCATATTCTTCAGTGCGATTATGACGTCACCGTCGATGAGTGGCTGATGGTTGAAGAACTCCAGGCCTACACGGTGCGGGGATTTGGTGGCAGCGATATGTCACCGGCCCTTTTGCGCCTGTCGGAAGATCCCACAGTCGAAGCCGCCATTGTCATTACCGACGGATATATTGAATATCCCCAGGAGCCGCTGCCGTTTCAGGTTCTCTGGACAATTGTCGACGGCTGGGCATATGACGACTTTACTCCGCCCTACGGGACCGTACTCGAGATACCCGTGCAGCAAGTCCGTGCGGATACTCGTTGAAGCCGGATCCGGAAGCTGTTGCCGGCGAACAACACAGCGCAATTAAATTAAATATTTACTTTAAAGAAATAGAATAATTGCCTGAAAATATTACAATATTAATTGTCGTTTGGGCGGTGTCTCACGAGAATCCTCCGGATTCTGATGGAGACAAAACGTGTTGTGCCATTCGTGCCGATTTCGTCAACAGAATTGCATTTGTCCGAGCGCCTTTGAAGCGCGTTCGCAGGGAGGACCGGGGCTTACCGCGCCATCCCTGGCCGCAGGCTCCAATCCCGGTTTCATGAGTGGCAAGCTGTTGCAAGTCATTGGATTTGCGGTGGTTGCGGCCATGGCCGGACTGTTTCTCCTGTTTGCCACCGATGAAGCCCGGGCTCTGTTCGAGACATTGCGCAATTCGCTGTCCTGATTTCGGGCAACTCTTTGTGGCCATTGAATTATCGTCTTGCGGTTCCTTGCGGGATGGGTTTCTACTTGCGGTTCAGGATTACTCCCATTAAATCATAGGAAACGAAGCGGCAGAGGAACGAGACGTGATTCCCCTAATCAATTTTATCTGCATGGTCATCAATCTCTATGTCTGGGTGGTGATCATTAGCGCGATATTAAGCTGGTTGATCGCATTCAGTGTTGTTAATACCCATAACCGGTTCGTCTATCTGGTGACGGATACGCTGTACAGACTGACGGAACCTGCTCTTCGGCCCATTCGTCGTTTCATGCCGGATCTGGGGGGTATCGATATTTCTCCGATTGTTCTGATCCTGGCCTTGTTCTTTGTTTGCGATGTTGTGCTCAGGGGATGGATCGCACCACTGTTCTTCTGATTGCGATATGGCAATCGAGGTCCGGAGTTTCTTTCGAACAGAAAATGAGGGACTGACCCTTTTTGTTAAACTCGTGCCAAATGCGAAACGGGATGAAATAATCGGGATCTTCGAAGTAGAGTCACAACGGAGGCTGGGAGTTCGCGTCAGAGCGGTTGCCGAAAAAAACAAGGCGAATAAATCACTCTGTACTTTCATCTCGACAATTTTTCATGTCGCGCAAAACGAGGTCGAACTGGTCTCCGGCAACAAGTCCCGATTTAAGAAACTGTATATCCGTGGAAATCCGGACGACCTGACGGAAAAATGTGAGCGGCTAGAGAACCGCTACGGCAATTGAAACACTGAAAGAATGGGGCGCTGCATGGCAAGTCTGATAGATGGAAAAGCGATTGCATCGGATTTGCGGACGCAATTGTCCGCAGATGTCGCCGGTCTCGTCAAGGACCACGGGGTGAAACCGGGACTGGCCGTTGTACTCGTTGGTGAAGATCCGGCGAGCGAAGTCTATGTGCGCAGTAAATCCAAACAGACCGTCGAAGTGGGTATGGAATCCTTCAAGCACACCCTTCCGACAGAAACCAGCGAACAGGAACTTTTGGATCTCGTCGCCAGGCTGAATAATGACGACACTGTCCATGGCATTCTTGTTCAGCTACCGCTGCCAAATCACATTAATGAAGGCCGGGTGATCGAAGCAATCGATCCGGCAAAGGATGTGGATGGATTCCACCCCGTCAATATCGGCCGGCTGGTGGCAGGAGAAGAAGCGCTGGTCCCCTGCACGCCCCAGGGATGCATTATTCTGGCAAAATCAGCGCAGGCCGATCTGACGGGGTGCCATGCGGTCATTGTTGGCCGGTCAAACATCGTCGGCAAACCTGTAGCCCAGCTGCTTTTGCAGGAAAACTGTACCGTCACGATCGCCCATTCCAGAACCCGGGATCTCCCGGGTTTATGCGCCACCGCTGATCTCCTGGTCGCGGCGGTCGGACAGCCGGAAATGATACGGGGTGACTGGGTAAAACCGGGTGCAATCGTCATCGATGTAGGGATCAATCGCATTCCGGCCCCGGAAAAAGGCGAGGGTAAATCCCGGCTGGTGGGTGATGTCAAATTCGATGAGGCATTAGAAGTAGCATCAGCCATCACACCCGTCCCGGGCGGTGTGGGCCCCATGACCATTGCCTGCCTGCTCAAAAATACCTATCAGGCGGCGTTGCGTATTCAGGGAATAAGCGAGCTGGACTGCTAGGAAAATCAAACGGATTTCAGTCGGCAACCGTTGCCATTTCTTCGAGGATCGCCATGGCTGCCGAACGGGGATCCGACGCCCTTGTAATGGGCCTCCCCACGACAAGATGACTGGCGCCGCTGCCCAGGGCTTTGGACGGTGTCATAATGCGAGACTGATCACCGCTATCCGATCCGGCAGGGCGGATGCCCGGTGTGACGATCGAGAAATCTTCGCCCAGGTTCCGGCGCAGGAGAGAAGCTTCGTGGGCGGATGAGACGATACCGTCGAACCCGCACTCCAAAGCCATTTCAGCACGCTTCAATACCATCTCTTCGGGAGTAGCGGAGATTCCCTGCTGATT
>JANQOC010000042.1 GCA_028279265.1 Hyphomicrobiales bacterium | reverse complement strand
GATCCCATAAATTTTATTCGATTTAGTATTTACCCCGATGGCGGCATTTCCCGATTGCGCCTGTTCGGAAAGATTACAGAGATCGACTAACTCATGCAGGAACTTGTCCCCGTCCCAATAACCGCTTCGAATTTTACGGAATTCGGTTCTGTCATCGAAACTGAAAATGCAGATCAGCGGGAAATAAATGCGGGAACAACAATCCGGTTCCATGACCTCGCAACGATCGACGTTTCTGACAATAACGGACACCCGATTGTCAGCATTTTTCGAGGAATCCCGCGGACATTCCCACTGGAGATTGTCATGCTGGAACGGCATCCTCTTGGTTCCCAGGCTTTTTACCCGCTGGGCAATCAGCCCTACATCGTTGTCGTCGCGTCAAGCGGGCAGGACGGTCTGCCCGAAACCCTGCGCGCCTTTTATGCTTTGCCTTCGCAAGGGGTGAATTATAACAAAGGCGTTTGGCATCACCCCCTGATATGCTGCGGATCGGTTTCCGAATTCCTGGTTATCGACCGCGAAGGAGAAGGAGACAATCTCGAAGAGTTCCGGCTTCCGAACCATAAGAAATCCAGTCTGGTCTTGCCGCGGGATTAGGAACGGACACCTTTTAACCCGTAGCAAATTAATGATGATGCCTGCAAAGGTCACAACAGTATTTTAAAACTTATTATCAAGGAGGATTAAACCAGTGAGTGAAGAACCTGTCAGTATTGTTTCTCATATTTCAATCGGAACCAACCAGTTTGAACAAGCAACGACATTTTATGACACTGTACTTGCAACATTGAACTGCCGGCGAATCATGGCCCATGAAGATGCCGTCGCCTATGGCCGAAAATTTCCCGAGTTCTGGGTCCAGACCCCCATAGATGGTCAGCCGGCAACTCTCGGCAACGGTACGCATTTTGGATTTGTCGCGACTTCACGGGAGCAGGTTCAGCAATTTTTTGATGCCGCTCTAAAGGCCGGTGCCACAGCGGACGGCGCTCCCGGACCGCGAAAGGAATATGGCGACCCCTATTACGGTTGTTTCGTCCGGGACTTAGACGGACACAAGATCGAAGCGGCCTTCTGGGACACTGAACTTGCCGAAAGCCAGTCCTCCTGACCAGGGATCCATTTGATCATGCGTACTAACGGGCCGGGACGAGCCGTAGAATTTCACCATCCGTTTGATCCGTCAGGACGTAGAGAAATCCGTCGGGTCCCATGCGCACATCCCGAACTCGCGACCCCAGATCCCCGAGGAGCTGTTCCTGTTCGACAACCTTGTTGTCCTTGATTTCCAGGCGACGTAAATGAGCCCCCGCTAGGGCACCAACGAACAGGTCACCTTTCCATTGGGGAAATTTATCGCCACTGTAAAAGGCCATTCCACTGGGGGCTATGGAGGGAACCCAATAGGTCACCGGCTGCTCCATGTCCGGAGCCCGCTTCTTGTCCGTAATCACCGAGCCGTCATAGTTGATGCCATAGGTTATGGACGGCCATCCGAAGTTTGCCCCTTTTTTCAGAATGTTGACTTCATCACCGCCTCTGGGACCATGCTCGTGGGTCCAAATTTCCCGGGTAGAGGGATGCAAGACCATACCCTGGACGTTCCGGTGGCCGTAGGAATAGATTTCCTGTTTTGATCCACTTTTTCCAACAAACGGATTGTCAGCCGGAATACTTCCATCATCCATTAATCTGAGAACGGATCCATGGTGTGTTGAAGTTCGCTGGGCTTGGTTCGGGCGGCCTCTATCGCCGAGGGATATGAATAAATGTCCCTTATCGTCAAAGACAAGGCGGGATCCAAAGTGGCGCCCCCCGGAGGATTTTGGCTGTGCCCGTATGATCGTTTTCACATTGTTGAGTTTCTGACCATCGAATTCGCCCGACACCACTTCGGTTCCGGCACCGCCCGCACCCCGGGCTGAGTATGAAATGTAGATGCGTCGGTTTTGTTCGAAGTCCGGATGCAGGATGACATCCAGTAAACCCCCTTGTCCAATTGCCGCAATGCGCGGCAAACCCCCAATTGCTTTGTCAACGAGTTTTCCATTTTTGACGAGCCTCAACCGTCCGGGCCTTTCCGTAACCAACATATCACCATTGGGCAGGAAGGCGAGGGACCAGGGTCTTTCCAGTCCATCGGCAACGGTTTC
>JANQOC010000027.1 GCA_028279265.1 Hyphomicrobiales bacterium | reverse complement strand
ACGTCAGCATCAGGCGTCCGCCATTGACGTCGAGGGTCGCGCCGGTGATGTAGCGGCTTTCATCGCTGGCGAGAAAGGTGATGACATCGGAAATGTCATCGGGCTCGGCCAGGCGGCCAATCGGGGTGCGCGCAAGGAACTGCGTCTCCTTTTCCGGTGTGAGTACATTTCGCACGCGTTCCGTTATCGTTGTGCCCGGTGCTACCGTATTGGCGGTAATGCCGAGGGGAGCGACATCCTTGGCGATATACTGGGTAAGGATGGAGACACCGGCTTTGGCGGTGCCGTAGTGGGCGGGCGATGAGCCGGCACTGGTGCTGCGCCCGGCCAGAGAGCCGAGATTGATGATCCGTCCCCAGCCCGCGCGTTTCATCAGCGGCAGTACGGCCTTGCAGCAGAGATAGACGGTCTTCAGGTTGAGATCGATGATCCGGTCCCAGTCCTCCTCCTCGATATCCTCGAAATTCGCATAGGCCGTGTAACCGCCGGCACAGGTGACCAGGATCTCAAGGCCGCCAAGTTCTTCTTCACCGTATGCAATCAAACGATCAACGTCCTTCTTCTTGGTGAGATCCGCCGCCTGCAATACAATTTTTGCGCCCGTGAGCCGCAAATCCTCAGCAAGGGGGACAAGTGTTGCCGTATCAAGATCGGTCAATAGCAATTGCGCGCCTTCGCGTGCGAAGTTTCGAGCGGTTTCCTGGGCAATGCCCCCGGCCGCTCCGGTGATCAGCGCGCGTCGGCCGGTCAGGCGCTTGGTATCACTAGCCGTCATGTGGGTTCCCCGTTGTTCATAGTATCCCGATATTCATAAATGTCTGCACAATTGCACACGTAATTGGTTTCCGTGAAGACGGCTTACGACCATTGTACGGGAACCAGGCAATAACCGTCACCCTCCCGCTCAATATATCCGGTTGACGGAAACGGAGCGTGGAAAAACGAAACCTGCATCCGTTCGCTCGCGGCCAGGTCAGCCATCCGGTGACGGGTTTTGATGGCGGTTTCCGGGTCCATATCGAACAGGACGTGCCATTCCGGATTTCTCAGAAAGACGCCGGGATGGTTTGTGACATCGGCCATAACCATCAGACGCTCGTTGCCTGAAGTGATGGCCAGCGCCATCTGACCGGGCGTATGCCCGTAGGCGGGCACGGATGTAATGCCGGAAACGACTTCCTTTTCGGGCCCAAACAGGGTGATGTCATTGGCGATGGGCGAGAACACGCGGCGGACGTTCTTGAATGCAAACTGCTTGTCTTCCGGAACCCCGGCCATTTTCCCGTCGTCCATCCAGAATTCCCATTCGGGCTCCGGAATCATGACTTCGGCGTTGGGAAACATGCAGGTGCCGTCCTTAAGGCGGTAGCCGTTTATGTGATCCGGATGAAGATGGGTAAAAATCACATTGTTGACCCGTTCCGGGTCAAAACCCGCGGCTTTGAAATTATCCATCCAATTGCCTGTCGTCGGCGGACCCATATCGCCATTGCTGGTATCGATTAGGATGGTTTTGTCGCCATCCCGGACCACCAGCGATGTGTAGGGAACACGAACACTTGACTTAGGCATATAGAGTTTCTCAGTTGTAAACGCTTCGACCTCGGCCGTTGGTACGTTCTTGACGTAACCTTCGACGGGACGGTCCGCATAACCATCATTAACGGCAACCAGCTCTAAATCTCCGATTGTATATCGATAATATCCCGGGGCCTGTTTCACTGAATTCATGGAGAATGATCCTTTTGTAAGAAGCCTTTGTCGAGGTACTGCCACGGCTCTGAGGTTGTGTTCGATCGGGTCACGGCTTGCGGATAATTGGGTTCGCGATTGGGATATCGCTCCTGTCTGCTTGTATCGTCAAGCCGGTTCTATCGTCAAGCCGGCCTGTCTCAAGAACCTCTGAGCCCATGCCTTAAAAACCGACATCGCTCAACTGATCCCCCGGCGCGTTTTCCGCGTATTTAGTATGAGCAACCAAATCGGGAAACCGCTCAAACAGAGAAGTCACTCAGTTGGAGAAATTCTAAAGGGTGCTCCGGGCGAAGAGGCCCGGACATTGGTGGCACTTGATGCAATGGAGGAGAGAAGTATGTTCGCTGAATTATTTGCCGTTTTTTGGCTGGTCGCCGGCATCCTGCTAACTGTCGCCGGCGTTTTATGGATTTATCGCAGCGAAGCGCGTGAGAGACTGGAAAAGCATGCGGAGATTGCCTTGAAGCGCGATTGATATCCGGAGAAATTTCAACGCCCGGAAAGTATTTTGCTCGGCAACACCTTTTTCCGGCCAGTCTCCTTTCAGGCCAGTTTTTTTTAGGCCAGTTTTGTTCCGGAGGCCCATTGTCTGCTATGATTTTCCATGAGCAGACCCGGAACGGGGCTTCACCTTAATTGCATTGACAAACTACAAATCGCGGACTTTCTCCTTATGTCTCAATGGATCACCCTGATCATATTCCTGATCATTACAGCCGGTGCGGCATCTTTCGGCGCAACCAATCAACCCGGTAAATTTTATGATGATTTGCGGAAGCCGAGTTGGAATCCACCGGCCTGGTTGTTTGGACCGGTTTGGACAATCCTATACATCATGATCGCCATAGCCGGGTGGTTGGTCTGGCGCCAAACCGGCTTGAGTGTCGTCCTGGGGGTCTGGGCCGTTCAAATCCTGTTGAATGCGCTGTGGTCGGTCGTGGCCTTCCGCTTCAATCGGCTTGACTATGCGTTCTATAATATTGCCGCCCTCTGGCTCTCCATCATTCTGTTTATGGTCCTGGCGTGGCCTGTGGATCGCATTGCGACCTACCTGTTTATGCCCTACCTGTTGTGGGTTAGTTTCGCCTCCTGGCTTAACTTAACCCTGTGGCGCCTCAATCCTGTTGCTTAAAATTCCACATGGCATGAAATTGTAGTTATGCAACAACCGCGCGCGAGCAACAGGTTATGGCTCAGGCCACTGCAACCGAGCCGGGCGTTTTCCAGGGCTAGTCGATGGGCAAATAGCTATCTTCTTCTTTCAGGCGGTGGTGGACAGGTATGGGATTCGCAAGGGTCGCCTCGATGAAGCAGCCTTCTTTGGCCGCTTCGATCAATCGTTTCTGATCGTCCAGTGAGGCTGAACTGTCG
>JANQOC010000022.1 GCA_028279265.1 Hyphomicrobiales bacterium | reverse complement strand
CGATGGGCGTCATTGGCTTCCGGACCGAGAACGGTCCCGAATATGCCACAAGCGTCTTTGTGGATTCGGCGCAAAAACAGTGCCTCGTTCTCAAGGGGGGGTGAATCGCTCATGCCGAGCCGGTTTGGTTGGGACTGGGCGGCCTGCCCTTGTTTTGCCAGGCCTGATTTATTCGCAGGCAGGGGGACATTTTTTTGACCGGCCCCGTTTGTTTTTTCTCGAGCATCATTGTTAGTTGCGGCGGAAGCCCCGGATTTTTGTTCCTGTTCCGTCTGTGTCTTCGCAGCCAGTTCTTTGGCTCTCTGTTCCGCTTCGCGGGCGCGCTGGCGCTCTTCTTCTCTGGCTTTGTCAATATCCCGCTGTGTCGGGCCCCATTTATCGAGGATGGAGACCCAACGGCCGTTTCCCAGTTGAATCGCGGAAATATCGATGGCATTGGCAAAGGCGTGTTCGCTCATGCGCTTGTTCGGATTCCCATAGCGGCGGCGGCAGGCATAGTGGGCGACCACACGCATACCGGAAACATTGTGCTTGAGATATTTGAGGGCCGCAGGCTGGACCTTCTTTTTAATCCACACGTTTAGCGCTGAAATGGTCCGGCAGTTTAATGTGGGTGCCGGCAGAAAGCGGACCGCCGCGCCCTTGTTCTTGACGGCCTTCAATCTCATCGGTGCCGGTGTGCCGCAGACTCCTGATTTAACAGGTGCCATAGGTTCCACTTCCATGGACACGTCAGCCAGCATTTTAAAGCAACGGGCGTGGGCCTGAATGATTTCCGTTTCACTCCAGACATCGGGTTCGACGGGTTTTTCCGGATTGTTTGTTTCGACCTTCTGGGTCGCCGCGGGCTTTTTGACCGGTAACGGCACGTCCACGGTTTGGGCCTGCCCTTGCACGCTGCCTTGAAGCAGGGCTATATGAAAACATAATAGCATTAAACTTGGGACGGCGCGCATTGAGCATTTCCTGCAAAGTTTTGAGCTTTGATCATTCGATGATCGCGGAATTTGCGGAACTAAATACGATCACAGGATCAATCTGGCGCGAGGCATAACGCCATCTCGAACACATGAAAAGAATAAAAAGTAACCGATGACGGATTCCCCTGAAATAATACTGACAAAAAAGAATCGTTGTGGATTAATAACACTGAATCGGCCCCAGGCGCTCAATTCTTTAACTTTGAATATGATAAGAGAGGCGGAGCGACATACCCTGAAATGGGCCAAGGATCCGGACATTTATGGGGTGATCATCGAGGCGGTCCCCGGACGGGCATTTTCCGCCGGTGGCGACATTAGGACCCTGTATAACTGGATGCAGAACTCTCCCGAAGACGCCATCCAGTATTATCGTGAGGAATACCAGCACAACTGGACCCTTGAGAGATTCAAAAAACCCACGGTTTCCCTGATCAATGGCTTCGTCATGGGAGGCGGCGTCGGTTTCTCTATCTACGGCACCCATCGCGTTGCCGGGGAAGGACTCGTATTTGCCATGCCCGAAACGGGTATCGGCTTTTTCCCCGATATTGGAGGCAGTTATTTTCTCTCGCGTTTTCCCGGACATCTCGGCATGTATCTCGGCCTCACGGGATTATCCGTCGGACCTGCGGATGCATACCATTTGGGCGTTGCGACCCATGTCATCGGCAGCGAACATTTCGAAGTGATCAAGCAGACGATGATCGAAGCCGATCCCATCGATCCCGTCCTGGAGGAATTGCATAAAACTCCGGACCAGGGCGAGGTTTGGGCGCGGCGCGATATCATCAATGAAATATTCAGCGCGGGTTCGCTGGCTGAAATCTTCGAGGGGTTATCGAGGGCTTCGGGACCTGATGAGGCCTGGGCCCGGGAGACCCTCGCGGAACTCCATAAAAAGTCTCCCTTCAGTCTGGCCGTGACCTTTAAACTCATTCGCGAGGCAATGGCTGAAGCGACGGCTTACAAGAATTTAAAGTCGGCATTGGAAGTCGAATTTCGTCTGGGTCATCGATTTCTGCATGGTCACGATTTTGCCGAAGGCATTCGTGCGGCCATCATCGATAAGGATAATGAGCCGAACTGGGAGTTCAAGGATCTGGCCGCGGTCCCCATGGACCGCGTTGAAGCTTATTTCGACCATCTCGGTGAAGAGGAACTGGAATTGATTGATACGTGAGTTACAACGAAAAATAGAGCCAGGGCCTCACGGGTCAACGAACATGGACCACTAGGATCCAGCCGTTTGTGTCATGCGCGCCGAAATAAACATGCCTGAAAAACTGGTTTGTTGAAA
>JANQOC010000009.1 GCA_028279265.1 Hyphomicrobiales bacterium | reverse complement strand
CCAATGTTCTTTCACCCAAGGTTCGGGTTTTTATGGATTTCCTTATCGAAAAGATCGGTAAAAAGCCGGCTTGGGAAACTTGAGGGTATATCCGCCTACGAGGCCTGAAAATTGCAGCACAATGGAAGTCCCGGAGAGCTAAATTTCTGGATTGTATTTATGCCCCATGTTTCAAATCCTAATCTTTGGCTGACCGCTAATCCCTGTTTTCAGTCTCCTGAGAAACGCTAATTGCCAGAGCGACCCAGCTTGTCGGCCTCGGCACGTTCTTCTTCATTCCAGAAACCAACATAAAGCCCTTTGCGAATGTCGCCTCCCACGCGCGCTTCGATCTCTTCTTCGGAAATTGTTGTACGCGTATGGTGTCTCCTGTACCAGCTGTGAAGCAATTCGAGAAGTTCGTCCCTTGTTTGTTCCATTTGAGGATTGTCACCCTGGTCGACAAACTCTTGAGGATCCTCCTCTAAATCGTACAGGAAGGGGCGAAAACCTTCCGCATGCACCAGTTTGTAGCGTCCATCGAAAACCATCGCCAGGCGACAGTCCGCAATCGGTTGATTGAGAAAATGGCGGGCACCCTTGAATGTATAATCATACTCGCTGATCACAAAATCTCGGACCTTGTTTGTCTCCTCGCGAATAAGCGGCAAAAGCGAATAACCCTCGAGAATTTCCGGTCGCGGCTTGCCTCCGGCTATCTCAACAAAGGTTGGCACGAGATCAATGGCCTCGACGAGTGCATCGGTGACTTTACCCCGGCTGATATCCGCTTCCGTTCGGGGGTCGACGATGATCAATGGAATTTTAACGGACTGTTCGTGAAACAGTTCTTTTTCACCGAGCCAGTGATCTCCGAGATAGTCTCCATGATCGGACGTGAATACAATTAATGTATTGTCGATCTGTCCCGTGTTCTCCAGATGTTGCATCAGACGACCTATTTGATCATCCAACTGTGTAATGAGACCCATATAGGCGGGAATAACGGTCTCCCGAACTTCGTCCCGTTCGAATACCTTACAAAAACGGTGCTTATAGTAGGCCTGCAGTAACGGATGCGGATTGTCTTTCTCAGCCTCGCTGCGGATCACCGGAATGACATCATCCTTGCTATAGAGTTCGTGATAGGGTTCGGGAACAATGTACGGCCAGTGCGGTTTAATGTAGCTGACGTGCAGGCACCAGGGATTGTCCCCGGCCTGATCGATGAATTCCATTGCCCGTGTCGTGGTATAAGGTGTCTCAGAGTGTTCTTCTTTAACGCGGGCGGGTTGGCTGGCATGAGACATAAGCCAGCCGGAGAGGATCTCGCCATCGTCACCCTCAGCGGAATTAGCCCATTGTTCCCAGGGGTTGGGACCATCATAGCCAAGACCTCGCAGGTAATCCTGGTATTCATTGGGTTTGTCGACAACGCCCATGGGTATTTCGCCATCATGGCGATCCCAGATGTCGAACCCACATTCTGCGGCACGAACGCCGATCAGGCTTTCCGGATCGAGGCCCAGTCTTTCCATGCCCTGCTTATCTGCGGCCATGTGAGATTTGCCGCATAAAACTGCATCCATGCCCAGCGGGCGCAAGTGATCACCGAGTGTCAATTCACCAATCTTGAGGGGAATGTCATTCCATGTTGAACCATGACTGCGCGCATACCTTCCCGTATAGAAGCTCATGCGGCTGGGGCCACAAATCGGGGATTGAACATAGGCATTATCAAATCGCACACCCCTTCGGGCCAATGCATCTATGTTCGGCGTGCGAATATATGGATGACCCGTGCATCCCAAGTAATCGTACCGAAGCTGATCCGCCATGATAAACAGAATGTTCATTGTGGACTTTCCAATGTTTTGAAACTGTGAAGCTTATGGAGAAAATATTTCACAATCGCATTAGAGCGTCCAATAAGTAGTGAAATCTTCATCATAGAAATTCTTTATGTGTCCGATGTAGGTTGCAGACGAGTTCTGTGTGCCGGAATTTTCAGTGCCGCCTTGAATAAGTAGCGGTTATGTCATTTGTTCCAATTTGTATTGGACATTTGGTGTTCCAGTCTTCACGATTCAGAACATAGATATTTAGTGGCGCGTGGATATCGGATTTCGGGCAGGAAAAAGTTCCGGCATAAAACATCCACTGAATTCGTTCTGGGAAAACGTCCGCCGTTCAACAAGTCGCAGGAAGTTTGGCGACAGATCAGAGAGCATGAAGGGAAAAATGGCAATCAATTCTTACTATCCAGTTCCTAAGCTAGAAGAATATGCAGAGCGTTTCAGCGAATTTTTTAAATTCAAGCGCGAAAACGGCATACTGGAAGTGCGTATGCATACGAATGACGGTCCGGTTAAGTGGAGCTACCAAATGCATCATGCTTTGGCTGAACTTTGGACTGTGATTGGCCATGACAAGGAAAATGAAGTGCTCATTCTGACGAGCACCGGTGACAAATGGATCAACGAATGGGATGTTGAATCCTTCAAGGAAGTCGAGCAATCACCGGACAACGATCAGCGTTATGATGTGCAAATCTACGACACCCTGAAAATCGTCGAGAATTTCGTCAATGATATCGAAATTCCGACTATAGCAGCGATCAACGGTAAGGGTATCCACTGGGAAATGTGTTTGATGAGTGACATCACAATTTGCACACCTGATTTCGTACTGCAGGACGATCACTTTGGAATGGACTCAGGCCATGTTCCCGGAGACGGGATGGGTATGTGTCTTCAGGAAGTCCTAGGGATCAAACGCGGAAATTACATGATGCTGACATGTGGCAGCATGGACGCGCAAAAATGCCTTGAAATGGGCGTGGTCAACGAAGTCGTGGAGCGGGATGAAATCGTCGGGCGGGCCTGGGAACTTGCGCGCGACATTATGAAGAAGAGCCGATCCTGCCGTCGGCTCACCCATTATATTTGCGTCCGTCCCTGGAAGGCGATTATCGAACGCGATTTTCGCATTCATGTTTTGTCGGAAATGTATTCGTTCAATCTGTCAAACTCCGAGCATGATTTTGAGTACATCAAATACCAAGATAAATGACGATTTAGTATTCGTTCAGATTTCGCAAGCGACTTCTCAGGCCCAGATACCATATTGAGTTTTAAGGATTTCACGTGGCAGAGTTCAGAGAGAATATCAATACTGTGACTGTGGTTGGATTCGGTACAATGGGCCTTGGTATTGCCCAGAATTTTGCCGAAGCCGGTATGAATGTCTATGTGGTTGACCAACAGCAGGAAGCGCTTGACCGGGGAATGGCGCAACTGAATGCCAATCTTGAAGTCGGAGCGGAAGCAAACTTGATTTCAGATCCCGCCGGTGTCTTTGCCAGGGTCAAGCCCGTTCTCTGGGAAAATATCCAAGACATCCTGTCCGATACGGACCTGGCCGTGGAAACGGTTCCGGAAATCCTTGAGATTAAAAAACAAGTCTTCGCAACGCTCGACAGCTTGCCCGCAGACATTTTGGTTGGCTCCAACACCAGTAGTTTTACCGTTTCGCAAATGGTCGCGGATATGGCGACACCTGAGCGTGTCGTTGGTTTGCACTATTTTAATCCCGCCCATCTTATCCCGGCAGTTGAAATTCACCATGGGGAGAAAACTCATGCGTCCGCCATAGATCGTATGGTTTCAGTAATGAAAAAGGTGGGCAAGGCCCCTGTTAGAGTCCGCAAAGAGATACCGGGTTTTATAATAAATCGGCTCACAGGGGCGATGGAACGCGAAATAGACCATTTGCTTGATGAAGGCGTGGTAACGCCCGAAGATCTTGATGCCGCGGTAAAAGCGAGTTTTGGATTTCGGCTCGCCTGTGTAGGCCCCATGGAAGCTGAGGACCTTATTGGCCTGGATACGGCTTATCGGGTTTCAAATAATGTGTTTAAGTCCCTGAGCAATGCCGATTGCGCATCATCGGAACTCGGCGAAAAAGTGGAACGAGGAGAACTCGGCGTTAAAGCAGGCAAAGGCTGGTATGACTATGCGGACACAACCACCAAAGAAGTGCTCGCCCGGCGTGATCGAAAACTGATGCGGCAGCTTGAAGTTTATCGCGACAATCTCAAACAATCCGGAGAATAGGGCGTGAAACTCGTTACTTTTGAAATTGATACGCCTGCCGGTCGGCTACGCAGGATTGGGTCCCTCGAAGCCGACAAAATCATAGATCTCAACTGGGCCTGTGGTGCGCACTTACATGCGAAAGGGGAAACCGGACGGGTTAAGGAAATTGCGGAAGCCCTCGTTCCTCCGGATATGATTGGGTTTATGGCTGGGGGCAATATGTCCCGGGCAGCGGCAGTTGCGGCTCTCGACTATTGTAAAGCCAACTCATTGACTAGAGGTCCGAATGGCGAGCACCTCTTATTTGAGCTGAGCGCGGTCAAATTGCTTGCCCCTGTCCCTCGTCCCAATTCCATACGTGATACGTTAAGTTTTGAAGGACACATGATCAATTTTGAACGTCGGACAGGTAAGAAGACGCCACCGCGCTGGTATGAAGCACCGGTATATTACAAGGGTAACCCTGATACCGTTATCGGACATGACGATGATGTCCATTGGCCGGATTACACCGAGAAACTGGACTATGAGCTGGAGTTTGGAATCTATATCGGCAAGCAGGGGGTGAATATATCCGCGGAAGAGGCTTCCGACTATATTGGAGGGTATACGATATTCAACGACATTAGCGCACGCGATATCATTCCTGCCGAAGTGTCCGTATTTCTCGGGCCGGCGAAGGCTAAGGATATGGATTACGGAAATATCATGGGCCCCTGTCTGGTGACGCCCGACGAGCTGGATGCATCCAATTTGGAAATGTCCGCGCGTATCAATGGCGAAGAATGGTCACGCGGAAACTCAAACGACATGTACTGGAGCTTCGAACAAATCATTGCTCACATTTCGCAATCAGAGACACTCTATCCCGGTGACTTTATCGGTTCCGGCACCGTCGCCAATGGTTGCGGAGATGAGATGGATCGGTGGATCAGTCCCGGGGATATTGTCGAGCTCGAAGTCGAAGGCATCGGAATTCTCAGGAACAGAATTGTGCGAAATCAGAACTCATGAATGAAGATATCAATAAGCTATTCGATTTATCGGGCAAGTCGGCACTTGTCAGCGGGGCGACCGGAGCATTGGGTTCAGCTGCAGCCAAAGCGCTGGCGGCGGCGGGGGCGTATGTAACCATCGCCGGCGGCAACGAAGAAAAGCTCGCCGAATTACAAAAATCACTGGGCGGCGATGTGACGATTGCCACCGGGCGACCATCTGATGAAGAGGCTGCAAGCCGGGTTGTTGCAACTGCTGCCTCGAATGGACGCGGTCTCGATATTGTGGTTGCGGCATCGGGCACGGCGGCAGTGAAGCCGGCTATTGAAATGGATGTGGCGACTTGGGATAATGTCATGGACGCCAATGTTCGCCAGACCTGGCTTTTGTGCAGGGCTGCCGGCAAGGTCATGATCGAACAAGGCCGCGGTGGCGCTATTATCCCGATCTCATCCGTAAGAGCGCGATTTGCAACGGCCGCAGGTACCAGCGCTTATGGCACTTCCAAAGCAGCGATAGATATGATTACACGATCGCTGGCGACCGAATGGGGCCCTCACAATATTCGTGTCAATGCAATTGCGCCAACTGTGTTTCGATCAGAGCTTACCGCCTGGCTGTTTGAGGACACGGAACGAGCGCGTGTGGCCCGAAAGGAAGTTTTGAGCCGCATCCCCTTGGGGCGCCTTGCCGAAGCAGAAGACTTTGCCGGCATCCTGATATTTCTCTCGTCCAGCGCTTCGGCGATTATGACGGGGCAAATCATCAATGTTGATGGTGGTTTCTCGGCTAACTGACTTTCAATTCCGGATATCAGTGACCACGTTGTCACGTTCATTTCGCTCTACCGGATCGATGAACTGTCGGCGGCATAGTCGTTCGCTGCCCGCCTGTAATGCCAGGTAATAAACAGCAGTGCTATTACGAAAGCCGACCAATGAATCACGGGATCAGGCACCAGAACACAAAACGCCAACAGAACACGGCAGCCTATTTCAAGGTAGCTCAAGTGACGTTTGTCGAATGCCAGCGTCGCACTGGATATGAGATAAATGACAAGCATGAGCCGTATGAGTGCGGATATAAATTCACCGAGATGAAACACGCTGCCGCCTTCTTCGACAATCAGGAGAACGGGATAGTAGGCGAATGCAAAGGGAACAATGAACTTAACCATGCCGACACGAAGAGCATAAAGCGCCGTTTTGAGCGGCGGCGCTTCGGCAATTGACGCGGCCGCATAGGCGGCAACCGCAACCGGTGGCACAATTGAGGAAGCAACGCCGTAATACAGGACAAACAGGTGGGCCACCAAAACCGAGAGGCCGAGATTTTGAAGGGCAGGCCCCATAATAAGGATAATGCTGATATAAGCCGGAACCGTGGGCATTCCCATGGCCAGTATCAGGGCGGCTGCGGCAGCGATTAACAATACGCCGAACAAATTTGAACCTGCGAATTGATTAATCACCTGAGCGAAATCATTGGGTAAGCCCGTGGCTCCCAATACCGCAACAATTACGCCGACGACTCCAATGGCCATCATCAATTGACTGAAGGTCTCACCGCCCCGGCTTAAAGCGCGTAAAATAAGATAAGGTTTGCGGCGGATCTCGGGGTTAAGAAAACTGAGGGGGAGCAGTGTATAAAGTGCGAACATACCGGCACCAGCGGCGGAAAATCCCATTACCAGTGTCGCAACCACGACCGTGATCGGAACAATGACCATCACCAGGTTCAGATAGTCCTGTCGATTGACCTGCATCTCGGGGTCCATGTCCGGGACGGCTTCGATACCCAGGCGCCGGGCTTCGAATACCACCGAGGTAAACAGGCTTGCATAATAGGCTAGGGCAGGAATTATCGCGGCAATTATGATTGTCAGATATGAGATACCCGTAAGATCGGACATGACCAGCGCCGCAGCTCCCATGATGGGGGGCATGATCTGACCGGCGCTTGAAGCGGTTGCCTCTACGCCACCGGCAAAGGCCGGTTCAAACCCCCGCTTTTTTAGGATTGGGATGGTAATAACACCGGTTGCAACCACATTTGTGACCGAACCGCCGGTAACCGTCCCGAACAGTCCAGAGGCGGCGATGGCTGCGTGGGCGGGACCGCCCCTGAAATTGCGGGTCAGAAGAAAGGCGATTTTGATCAGGGAATTGCCGCCGCCGGTTTGCTGCAAAGTAACACCGAGCAAAACAAAAGGCAGGACAGTGAAAATCAGGATTCCCATTAAATTTCCAAGGACGCCATCGTTTAAATTGAACCAGAGATCTTCCGCTGAATCGATGACTTCGACAGGGGCCGTTTCGAATATCCAGGGCCAGTATTCGCCCGTATAAAAATAGACAATCACCACAAGGCCGCAGATCGCCAGGGCGGATCCCCATACACGCCAGCACAATGCAATGAAAATTCCGCATCCCGTCAGAGCGATGATTGGATGAATGATCGTGAGTTCGAACAGGCCATCTTCCAGTTCGGTGACAGCCAGGTGATACTGCCAGAATACCCAAATAGAGGCTAAAAATACCGCTACATCGACAATCCAGGCAAAGCCCTTAATGGCCGGAAATAACCTGGAAAGCGGCGCCGATAGAGGAAATCTAATTAATACAATTGTCACCGCGGCGAATACAACAAGCGGTCGAATGATTTCACTGGGAAACGGGCCCAGGGTGGGAATGATCCAGAAACTGGGTGACGAATTTGCGATTCCCGTAAAGGCGAGAATTAATGATACGACAACAACGACTTTCTCGAGATGTTCTCGAATATTTGAATTCTCTTCCAGCTCGTCGCTTTCGAATTTCATAAAATCAACCGGCTAAAAACAAGGGGGCAGGCGTAATAGATCACGCCAACCCGAATGTCATTTTGGATTAACTCACTGGCACCTGTCCTACATGAGGCGGGCGGGAATATTTATATTTTTTTCCTTATAGTATTTGATGGCGCCGGGATGGAGTTTCACATTGACACCAAGGAACGGCTTGTTCGGATCCATGCTGCCCAGGGTGGCGGCTGTTTGCTTCATTTCCTTCAGATTTTCCCAAATCGCCTTTGTCATCTGGTAGACCTGATCCTCTGACAACTCAGCCTTGACGGCGAGATTGAACGTACCACCGCTGGTTTGTACATCTTTGTTATTATCGACCTGAGAATTATAGGTGCCGGCGGGTAT
The DNA here is from genome assembly GCA_028279265.1 of Hyphomicrobiales bacterium. Lineage (GTDB taxonomy): Bacteria > Pseudomonadota > Alphaproteobacteria > Rhizobiales > CAYWUX01 > JANQOC01. Next base: position 9,087 of record JANQOC010000009.1, on the reverse strand, counting down.
GGTGACAGCATAGCGCCACGGCACGCTTGTCCATTTTTCAAAGCCCTTGGCATCGCCGGTTCGCACATCAAGTATTCTGAATTTCTTTTTCAGTCCAATTTGTTCGATACTGGCACTGCCGAGGCCCGCAGGTCGGAAGAAGACATCCAGTTTTCCATCAAGCATGGCCTGCAGCCCGCTGCCCCAGGGCATTCGAATGGCTTTGTAATCCTTGTTAGGCTCCATACCGGTTAAATGACGGATGAGAGCTTCGGAATTGACTGCGGCGCCCCCGGAGGGAGGTCCGGTATAAACGCGTTTTCCTTTCAAGTCCGGGAAACCCTTCACGCCGGAATCTTCAAATGTGATTGCATGGGAGTAGACAGCAAACCAACCCAATATCGACCGAACATTCTTGGATGCTTCGATAGCCTGGGTTTTGAATTTCTTGGCGTACATGCGCGAGCCCTTTTGCAGGAAACCGGCAACAGCCGTCGGTAGCGGCATCACTTCGAGCTTATTTGTTCCAAGTTTCAGGGCAGATCGCGTGAGTGTTTGGCTGTGATTGACCTGAACAGAAATTCCGGCTTCCCGCTGCCAGATCTTACTGGCGACAATAATCAGCGTGTGGCCCGGTCCGCCTTGGGCATCCGTATCGGCCCGAAGAATTTTGCTTTGTGAGAACGCGGATGGTGATGCCAGTGCGACGGCACATAACAACAGAGCACAAAATAATAGTTTTGATGTTATACGGCGCATTTTCCTCTCCTATGGGCCACAATTGTTCGGGATTTTTGTTGTTGATTGCCACAGAGTTTACGAAAGTCACAAATGAGCGTCTAATGCTTAATCAGGTGCTAGTCATAAATTATACTTATCGATTGTTTGTTCTCAGAGAGATTGTTCCGCTATAATCGCCCCAGAAAGGCTTATCAATCTGCTTCGGGCATCAATTTTTTCTATAGGCGAGCAATGACTTATGACGGTGTTGACAGGCTGCTTTCCCATTTTGTGGCCGTCGCCAAAGAAGGTGGCGTAACAAAAGCGGCGAAAACATTAAACATTTCTCAACCCGCATTGTCGCGCAATATTCGACTCCTGGAACAGCACTTGAATGTATCGCTGTTTGATCGCCATTCCGTGGGTGTCAAACTGACGGCCTGCGGTCAGATGCTTGCAAGAAGAGCCCGGTTAATGCAGCTCGAGTTTGAGCATGCTCTTTCCGAAATAGAAAACTTCAAGGGCGGCCGTATCGGGCAGATCAACATCGGAGCCATACCTGTTTGGGAAACGATCTTCATTCCCGAAGCCATATCCGCCGCCAAAAAAGATCTAGAAGGCATAAACTTTGCCATAGTGGGAGGAGCCAACGCATCGTTAATACCTATGTTGCGGGAAGGAAAGGTCGATCTTGCCTGCCTGGTCCTCGAAACCCAGACCTATCCGGACATTGTCGTCGAACCGCTCCTGGATATGGAACGGGTTGTGATTTGCTGTGTTGACCATCCCCTGGCACAACAGAAAACGGCTCAGGCAAAAGATTTGCTCGAATATCCCTGGACGCAAATTAAAGATGATGAAATTACGTTCTCAAGGCTCGGGGGATATTTTTCCGCTTACAATTTGGCGCCGCCGAACATTGATGTTGAATGTGAATCAAACATGTCACTTTTAACGATACTGCGTTCAACCAAATTTTTGAGTACGGCGCCAAAACCGATTGTGGAACATCCGATGTGTGAAGGGTTGGTTGTCCTGCCGATCCAGGGTTCGTTGTGGCGTTACAAAACCGGAATTGCCTATCGCAAGGAATCCACACCACCGGCACACCTGAACTCTTTCATTTCCTATATTCGATCGTATTTTCTCAATGAGAATTGAGAATGATGAACCCATAAATGAATTGTATGGTCCGTGGCCCATTCCGCATTTGACCTATCCATCTGGTCATGGGACTTTTGATACCATTAGAGTGCCTTTGTCAGCCGGTCGAAGAATGTCAGTTTGAAATGCATTCTGCAGGCTCTCCTTTGTTTAGAACATTCATGGAAATTACTGAATAATGAACCATCCTGACTCTCTACCCGCAGCCGAGCAGCTTAATGGCGATCCAAGTCCGGAGGATTTGTTGGCGCATGCCAGAGCCTTGTATCCCTCATTGCGGGAACGCGCTTCACAATGTGCCGAACACCGCAAGGTCCCTGACGATACGATTGGTGAACTAAAGAAGTTCGGATTTTTCAATGTGACCAAGCCCCGTGAGTTTGGTGGTTACGAAATGCCTTACCATGTGTTCTGTGAACTTATCATGGAACTCGCGAAGGGGTGTCCGTCGACGGGTTGGGTCTATGCGGTTTATGGAGAACATAATCAGACGATCGGAGCCTATCACCGGATGGAGGCGATGCAGGATGTCTGGGGAGAGGAACCTGACAATCTGGTCGCATCCGGCAACTCGCCGAATTTGACCTTCGATCGCGCCGACGGCGGCTGGCTTGTCAATGGCATCCTCAAATTTTCCAGCGGTTGCGATCACTGCACCTGGCACCTAACCGGGGGCAAAGTCGATGGTAGTCCAAGTCGAATTCTGTTTTCGCGCGGGACAAGTGAGATCATCGATACCTGGCATGTGATGGGGCTCGAAGGCACCGGGAGCAAGGAAATAAAACTCGAAAACACATTTGTTGCGGACCATTGCGTGGTCCCTTCGGATCATTTCGGGCCAAAATTCAAGGACCATCCCCTGTTTCGCCAACCCCAGTGGTCAACAGGACCTTATAGTCTGGCCTCGGCCATTGTCGGAGCCGCCGCAGGGGCGCTCGGTATATTTACGGAGATGATAAAGAGCCGGTCATCACGTATGGGTGCCCGCATCAAAGTCGCCGAACTGCAAAGCATTCAGCTTCGAATTGCCGAGTCCGCGGCCGAGCTGGATTCCGCCCGGCGGATGATCCTGGATAATCTGAGGGAAACCCACGAGATTCTGCTCAATCATGATGAGGTTCCTTTGCAAATGAAAGCCCGGAATAAGCGGGATATGGCTTATGCGGCAATACTCGCGAAACGCGCAATCGATCGGATATTCTATGCGTCCGGCGCTCTCAGCATTTATCTCACCGAGGATATGCAGAAATATTATCGTGATGTGAACACAGGTGCTCAGCAGGTCTTTCTGGATTGGGACAGTAATGCGACGGCCTTTGGCAAGGTGCAGCTTGGCCTCGATCCCGGACCCGTTCAGTGGTAAGGCCTGTCAGTTCATTTGGTCCTAAATAACTACGACTGGAAGAACCGCAAACTGATATACGCATCACTCAAAATCCCAATTCATGGGTACTAAACCGATCTGGCACCTGAACCGTGATCAAAGTAATGAACCAGATTGTCTTGGGTGGAGAAATTCAGAGTTTCACCTTTTGCAGCTTTTGGCGGTTGCGGCATCTTTACAATGAACTCATTTCCGGATTCCGCAATCAGGTGAACCAGCGCATATTCCCCGAGCTGTTCGATAAGTTCCAGTTTACCTTTGATCATAGATTTATCATCTTCGCAGGCCTGTAAGTGTTCCGGTCGTATACCGATAATTTTTTCGCCGTCGATGTTCTTAAAAGACTCCTGAGACGTATCGGTCAGATCATCGGAACCGAAGAAATTCATCTTCGGACTGCCAATGAACTGGGCCACAAATGTGTTTGCAGGATTTTCGTACAATTCGATCGGTGTTCCGACTTGCTCGATCCTTCCGTCCCGTAATACGACGATTTTGTCAGCGAGTGTCATGGCCTCGACCTGATCATGAGTGACATATATCATTGTTGAGCCCAGCCGATTGTGCAGCCTGGCTATTTCGAGGCGTGTTTGAACTCTTAAGGCTGCATCCAGGTTTGAAAGGGGTTCGTCGAAAAGGAAAACATCCGGCTCCCTCACAATCGCACGACCGATTGCCACCCTTTGCCTTTGCCCTCCGGAAAGAGCCCGCGGCGTCCGATCAAGGTACTCGCTTATATGTAAGACTTCCGCGGCGGCTCGGACCCGTTTATCTATTTCCTGTTTGGGTGTTTTCGCTTGTTTAAGGCCGAATGCCATATTGTTGAAGACACTCATATGCGGATATAGCGCATATGTCTGAAAAACCATGGCAACACCGCGCTTCGATGGGGCAACTTCATTTACGACCCTGTCACCGATGGATATGTCTCCGGATGTAATTTCCTCAAGTCCGGCAATCATGCGGAGCAGAGTCGACTTTCCGCATCCCGAAGGTCCAACAAAGACGACAAACTCTCCGTCGGAAATCTCGAGATTAATGTCATACATGACTTGGATATCGCCATAGGATTTAGATACATTAGTTATTGTTACACCGGCCATTGTTCTTCCGTTTCAATAATTGCTGTGACGAGTCCTTTCACGAATTCAGGGTGGTTGACAGGCAGTTCCCCCCAAAGTCGCTGGGCCCGGGCAAAGTTTTCTTCCTGTCCGCGTTCAAGGAGCGGCAGAAGAAAATTCCAGTTTGGTTCATGATAGGTTAGTGACAATTGTCCAAGTGCAATACGGCGTGAAAATACATACCAGCTCGCAATAGATTTATATCCATAACCGGGGAATATCCCCTGTTGCAGGCAGGACAATATTGTCGGTCGTATATAAAGGGACATTTTCGTGAAGCCATCCATGCAGATACGATCGATCTGGTCGGCAATAGCTTCGTTACAAAATCGTTTCTCAACGGCGTCGAGATAGGCGATCTTATCGAAGGGCAACTCCATATCCAGCCCCGGCAGGACTTCTTCACGCTCCCAACGGCTAAAGTGCTTATGCAATTCAGGGTTACCCATAGCCTGATCGAATGTCTGGTGACCGGCCAGCACACCGAGATAAGCCAGGCCTGTATGTCCGCCGTTCAAGATCCGAATCTTTGCTTCTTCATAAGGTTCGACATTCGCAACGACCTGCACGCCGACTTTTTGCAATTCGGGCATCGGGCCTGCGAAATTATCTTCCAAAACCCATTGAGAGAAGGTTTCCGCATGAATAGGAAACAGGTTTTGATCCGGAAACCTAGTTGCGATTTCATCAGTCAAAGCGTCCGTCGAGCGTGGGGTAATTCTGTCGACCATTGAGCGGGGAAACGAGACATTCGCGCTGACCCATTGCGCTAAATCATAGCGGTTTGTCAGTTCGAGATAGTGGTGGAAATTGTGCTCCAACATTTTGCCGTTGGACCTGATGTTGTCGCAGCACAGGACTGAAATGGGTGAGTCTATTTCACTTGCACGTCTGTCGAGAGCCTTCGCCAGATAGGCATAAACCGAAAGCGCGGACTTTCCCTCTCGTTCAGCGGTAATCACCGGATTGTCGACATTCAGAGTCAGGTCGTCTTTGAGATAATAGCCGCTTTCGCTGACCGTCAGGGTCACGGCATGTACCGAGGCGCGGGAAAGCAGGTCCTCGGATTGACTGCCGTCGGTGGGCCAGTCGGAAAATTCCAGATGGGAGCGCACCAGCCGCAGATCTACCGTCCCCTGGGGATGTGTCGTCTTAAGCAGATATCCATCGGTCGCTTTCCGAACCTGCTCAAAGTTAAGGGAATCTTTCGCCAGTAAATTGACGGCGGCAATCCCCCAATTGAGATCCCCTGTCGCTTCCATATAGTCATCGAAATATACCGCCTGGTGGGATCGATGAAATGCACCATAGCCAATGTGAACCAGTCCGACAGTGCAATCCCGGCGATTATAGGACGTCTGGTAGACATCAGCCCCCAGTGTTTGCAGATGGGCAATGGTCACTCGGGGGCCCCCTCTTTGGGTGCGAGCTCACTTCTCGCCAGTTCCCGATAAGCGGACGGTGTCATGTCCTTCATCTTGTGGAACTGCCGGTTGAAATTCGCAATATTCTGGAAACCCACCTCGTAACAGATGGCAGATACCTGCTCCTCAGTTGCATAGAGCAAGGAACAGGCCTGGCCAATACGGACGCGATTTACGAATTCAATGAATTTATTGCCGGTGACCTTTTGAAAGTTTCGGGAAAATGTTGTCGGGCTCATTCCCGCCATTTCCGCCGCCATTTCCAGTGAAATCTCTTCCGCAAAATGTTGAGAGATATGGTCAACCACATCGACAATACGAACCTGTTTGCTGTTTCCTTCGGGTTGCACAAGACTGACGACTGACAATGCGGTTTTCTCCGCGTGCTCGTTGATGCGGACCAGGAATCTTAGAAATGCGACAATCCGCTCGGATCCCTTGGCATCCCGAATGGCTTCAAAATGACCGCGTGCAAAGGTGGGATTGAAACCGGTAAACTCGATTCCAGAACGGGCAAGTTCGAACATCGGTGCAAGTTCATTGAACTCGGGAAACGCACGGGCCAGCATTTGGATGGTGTCATGACTAAATTGAACAAGCATGTCACGGGTCCCGACCTGCAATGTACCGTCCAAATCGTCGGTTATCCAGTTATGAGGCAGATTGGGTCCAGTCAGATACAATGAGCCCGGACGGAATTCACCGATATAGTCGCCGACAAAAGCCTTACCATTCGTTGCGACAAGGAGATGCAACTCGTACTCCGGATGGCTGTGCCAACGCGCCAATTCTGTCGGCCATCCATGTTCCAGATAGCGGATCGTATCAATGGCACGATCGACATATTCGAATTCTGGCTGAATGATGGACACAGATTCACCTATCTCAGTACCGAACCGCCATCAACGCTGATGGTCTGGGCCGTAATATATTGCGATTGGGGGCTCGCCAGAAACACGGCGACACGGGCGACCTCAAAAGGTTGCCCCATATATCCGAGCGGCACCGCTTTTCCGACTTCCTTTTTCTTCTGTCCGATGTCCTTGTTTTCGAACTTTGCAAATAAGGCGTCCACCTTGTCCCACATTGGCGTATCGATGACCCCGGGGGAAATGGCATTGACCCGAATGCTGTGCGGTGCCAAGGCCAGGGCTGCGGATTGGGTGTAGCTGACAACCGCCGCCTTAGTGGCACAGTAATGAGCCACCAGGGCCTCGCCACGGTGGCCGGCCTGGCTGGCCAGATTAATTATTGACCCAGCTTTCGCCTCCCGCACCATGGATTGTGCCGCACCTTGCATGACCGCATACATGGCGCGGACATTCAGTCCAAACAGTCGGTCGAACTGAGCGAGACTTGCATCGAGCACGGACCCCATATCGAACACCGCGGCATTGTTGAAGAGAACATCGGGTTTGATCTCTGAAATCCAACTGAGGCAATCGGATAGACTATCCCGGTCGAGCAAATCAAAATCTCTGTGTGTAGAGTCGCAATCTCCAGAATACCGATCTGCAATATCTGTCGTAAAGATTTGCGCGCCCAGGGCCGAGAAATGTTCAGCCGTCGCCATGCCGATACCCCCATTGGCACCGGTAATGAGACAATTGACATTCGAAAGATCGGTGGGGGCCGGATCAAAAGTCATTTGACCGCCCCGAAAGTCAGGCCCCGTACTAGTTGTTTCTGGGTCAACCAGCCGAAGACCATGATAGGGGCACAGGCCAGAGTCGACACTGCCGACAGCTTCGCCCAGAACAATCCTTCGGGACTTGAAAACGAGGCGACCAGGGAGACAAGCGTACCGGCATCGGATGAGGTCAGGTTGATCGACCAGAAGGCTTCATTCCAGAGAAGGACAATGGAAAGCAAGGCCGTCGATGCAATCCCGCCCCAGGCGAGAGGCAACACGACCTGAGTTATCTCATTAAAAGTAGAAGCCCCGTCCATGCGGCTGGCTTCGAGGATTTCGACTGGAATTTCACGAAAATAATTGAACAATATGATGATGATAATGGGCAAATTGATGAGCGCGAAAATGATGACAAGGGCGAGTTTCGTATCCAGAAGTCCGAACTTCTGACAGATCAGGTAGATAGGCATGAGCACGCCAACCGCCGGCAGCATTTTGGTGGAGAGCATCCACAATAGAATATCTTTGGTCCATCGCGTGGGATTGAACGCCATAGCGTAAGCAGCCGGGATGGCGATAAACATCGCCAGCGCCGTCCCCCCGAAACTGGTTACGATCGACGACCAGGCAAATCGGAAATAATCCGTGCGTTCCTCTATAAGCGCGTAATTTTCAAGTGTTGGCACAAAGAACAGTTTTGGCGGATCGGAAATGGCCTGCAGCTCGGTTTTGAAACTGGTCAGGAACAGCCAGAAGATCGGGAAGAAAAAAAGTCCGGCAACGATCCAGGCACCGATGATGGCGACTTGATTCTTCAGCTTTTGTTTATCTCTATCAGTCATCGGTTCACACCGTTAGATTTTTACCAATCAGCCGCACGAGAAATATGGCGACGATGTTGGCCAGTATAATTGCGATTACACCACCGGCAGATGCAACGCCAACATCGAACCCCTGCAGAGCCTGAGCAAAGATGAGGAATGCAAGATTTGTCGAACTATTTCCCGGCCCGCCGCTTGTGGTTACAAATATCTCGGCGAAAATCGAGAGATGAAAAATCATCTGAATCATAAGGACAATGGCGATAGGGCGAGACAGGTGTGGCAGGATCAGGTTCCAGAACTGAGCCCAGAAGCCGGCGCCGTCCAGCAAGGCCGCCTCTTTCTGCTCTTGGTCAAGGCTTTGCAGCGATGTCATGAAAATCAGAATCGCAAAAGGTGTCCATTGCCAGCTTACGATTATAATGATTGACAAGAGCGGATATTCCGACAGCCATTGGATCGGTTCCATGTTGAGCCCTTTTGCAATCACCGCAAACAGCCCGAAGATGGGATTCATCATCATGTTTTTCCACAACAGGGCATTGACCGTCGGCATGATGAAAAAGGGTGAGATGAGCATAACCCGCACGACGCCGCGACCGGCAAATGGACGGTCGATGAGAATGGCAATCGCTATTCCCAGTACGACGGAAATGATGAGCACGGAACCTACGAGCAGCAAAGTGTTGATGATTGCAGGCCAAAAGGCTGGATCGGTATAGATAAACTCGTAATTGCTCAATCCGACGAATCCAGACCTGTCGGGGTAGAGCAACTGGTATCGGATCGTAGAGAAGTAGAGCGTCATGGACAGCGGCACAATCATCCAGAGCAGCAATAC
>JANQOC010000005.1 GCA_028279265.1 Hyphomicrobiales bacterium | reverse complement strand
TTTTTGTTAGTTTTCATGCAACCATTCTTGTATTGAAACGTCAGAATCGACGGTGATACCGCCGGTTGTTAACCGGCAGATCCCTTGCCAACCCGGCTCCGGCTTCCCCGGTCAAACTGTGATCGAGGGGTCAGTTAGGGCACATTTCCACCCTCAATAGACCATTCCAGCGGCGTGCATAAAACGTCAATTATTGTCGCATTTCGGCTGATTTGCGTATACGAATTGGTAAAAATTCGCAAAGCCAGGAAAAACGATTGGGATTGTTATGACGATAACCCTTCATCTCGATGACTTACCCGACGATATTACGTTCACAGGTTCGGTGGCCATCGATACGGAAACTCAGGGGTTGAACCCGCTCAGAGATCGGCTTTGTCTCGTCCAGCTATCGAGCGGGGACGGCTCGGCGCACCTCGTCCAGATTCGCAAAGACAGTGTTCCCGGCCCAAATTTGAAACAGCTTTGCAGCGATTCCGGCATCAAGAAAATTTTTCACTTCGCCCGCTTTGATGTTGCCGTCTTGTCCCACTACCTGGGCATCGATATTACGAACATCTACTGCACGAAAATCGCCTCGAAACTGGTTCGAACGTATACGGACCGCCATGGCCTTAAGGATCTGTGTTCCGAACTCCTCTCCGTCGAACTGTCAAAGCAGCAGCAAAGTTCCGATTGGGCGGCGGAGACACTCTCGGCTTCCCAGCAGAAATATGCCGCGTCCGATGTCCTTTACCTCCATGACCTCAAGTCCAAACTGGATGCCATGCTGGAACGGGAAAACCGGGCGGAGCTGGCGCAAGCCTGTTTTGATTTCCTGCCGACCCGGGCTGACCTTGACCTGAAAGGCTGGGACGAGCTGGATATATTTGCCCACTGATCTGATCGGCAAGGGGATTCGATTGAAAATGGATTGCCTCTTCATGTACGAGTATTTTCGAAATACTGACAGTTCGGAGCCGTAAAATGATCATGATTCCGGACGATTTTAGAGATAACATTCAACTGTCTGATGCATTAACCAGAGCATAGAAATTGTTTCGAAAGCGCATTCGAGTAAATGGCCGTTAACCGAAGATGAGATACCGACGTGCAAAGTGAAGTCCAGCACATTCAGACTCTCTCTAACGAACAGCGATTCAAAGCTTTTCGTCAGGCAAAACGACACAGCAAGTTTGTCCGGCTTTTAAAAATTGTTTTTCCGGTCCTGGCCCTGTCCGTCACCAGCCTTTACTTCTTTTCATCCTCTTTTGAAGTCAGTGTCGGCGATCTGAAAGCCGGAATTGAGCGGCTTGAAGTTTCGAAAGATGAATTGACCATGGTCAACCCGCGGCTGGAAGGATACACGAACAAGAACGGCAAATATCTGGTATTAGCCGATGCCGCGATACAGAATCTCAAAAATCCGGATATGATTGAACTGAATGCCATTGATGCCCAATTGACGGAGCAGGATGAATCCTGGTCCCGTGTCCTCGCGGCGACGGGCTCGTTTCATACGAAAAAAGAATTCCTGCAATTGCGCGGCGGCATTAAAGTGACATCCAGTACGGGGATGAATGCGGACCTAGACGCCGCCGACCTTGACATGAAGAAACAAATTATTGTCAGCAAATCCCCGGTAAACGTAAGAATGCCCAGCGGTACGGTCGAAGCCGAACAAATGACCTTGCTCGGTGATGACAATGAAGTCGTGTTTGAAGGCAATGTTCATGTCCGATTGCAGCGGTCACCACCTGCGAAGACACAGGCGCAAAACCAAGTCCCTTCGGCCAATTGATCCGCGTCCAATACACTCATGAGGTTTGATATCATCAACTCTGCAACCGACAATGCCGATGTTAATAACCCGAAAAAAGTGCAGCGGAACGCGCACCTCGGGTCTCTTATCTTCCTGCTTGTCTGTTTGTGCTTTCCCATGAGTGTCCAGGCTCAAAACCTGGCCGAAGGCTTTTCGACTTTCAGTGCCGATTCGAATGAACCCATCGATGTCAAATCAGATAAACTCAGGATTAGGGACGAAGAAAAAACGGCTACTTTCACAGGCAATGTCGTCGCGGTTCAAGGTGAATTTTCACTACGGGCCCTGGAGTTGCAAGTCCTGTACAGCGGCGACTTACAATCTCAGTCACAACCGCAATCATCTTCCTCAGGCTCCCAGGGGCAAATAAAGTCGATCAATGCCAAGGGAAATATCGTAATGAAGTCCGGACGGGATCAAACAGCGAATAGTGATTGGGTGATCTTCGATGTCCCGAACAATCTGGTGACCATTGGCGGCAATGTCGTCCTCAAACAGGGAAAAAATACACTGAGAGGAGATACGCTCATAATCGATCTCAAGAGCGGAAAAAGCAGATTTGAAAAAGGTAGGGTCCGTGGCCGTTTCATGCCAGTTGCAGCCAAAAACCCGCGTTAGCTGCTATTATCGTTAATATTTTGTAAGGTAAGATCCCAATTAGTTTTTACAAAGTATGGAATCCAAGTAAGTTTGCGTCCTATTTCATTAAATTTTAAGAGCATGTCGGTTTCAATAGCCCGGTGACAGTGAATAAGAAATGGCAATGTTTGGATGGCGGCGATCAAAATCCTTAACGGATTTTGAAAACCAGGTTGAACAGCATACGCACGATTTACCTGTCGAATTCGACAGGTCCGGCAACGACAATGGATTGCTGGATTACGCGGAGACCACCGATGGGTGGCTGATTGTTCGATCTGTCGTTAAGAGTTTTAAGAAAAGACCCGTTGTCCGAGGTGTGAGTCTTAATCTGGCACGCGGAGAAGCCGTAGGACTTCTTGGTCCCAACGGTGCGGGTAAAACAACGGTTTTTTATATGATCACGGGTCTTATATCTGCGGACGAAGGTCAAATATCAATTGACGGGCATGATGTCACCAGCCTGCCAATGTATCGACGTGCGCGATTGGGGATCGGTTATCTGCCCCAGGAAGCATCGATCTTTCGGGGGCTGTCGGTTGAACAGAACATCATGGCGGTTCTGGAACTCGTCGAACCGGATCGTAAGGAACGGGAATATCAGCTCGACAGTCTGCTTGACGAGTTCAATATCGCCCGCTTGCGCAAATCACCGGCCATCGCCCTTTCCGGCGGTGAGCGCCGGCGCGTCGAAATTGCCCGTGCCCTGGCCAGTCGTCCTTCCTACATGCTGCTGGACGAACCGTTTGCCGGCATTGATCCGATTGCAATCGGCGATATTCGGGAACTTGTCCTCCACCTCAAGCAACGGGGTATTGGAGTTCTGATCACCGATCACAATGTAAGAGAAACACTGGAGCTGATTGACCGGGCCTATATTATTCATGACGGACATGTGCTGACCGAAGGGACTCCCGATCATATTATTGCAAATGAAGATGTTCGCCGCGTCTATCTCGGCGATATGTTCGAGTAGATGCAGATTGGCGAGTTGAGGATTTTGAAACGATGGCATTATCTGCAAAACTGGAACTAAGGCAAAGCCAGTCCCTGGTGATGACGCCACAGCTTCAGCAGGCGATCAAACTGCTGCAACTGTCCAATCTGGAACTCAGCGAATTCGTGGAAAAGGAGCTGGAAAAAAATCCATTGCTGGAAATCGGCGATGCCGAACCGGCTAATTCTGCAAACGAAACTGCTGCAACCGCATCCGGAAACAGCGAAGAGAGTTCCGACAGTGGAAACACGGATGAATGGTTGGAAAACTCCGTTGACGGCAAAACAAATGATCCCTCAAATGATTTGGATACGGACGTCGAAACCGTTTACCCCGATGGGCGGAACGATGCCGGTGATCATCTGAAAAACTCGGACTGGAAGTCGACGGCAGGCAGCGGCGCCGGTGCGTCGGAAGCCGTCAATCTGGAAGCGTTTGTCAGCGAAGAAAAAACACTGACCGATCATTTGAATGATCAACTGCAACTTTCCGTTTCTGATCCGGTGAAGCGGCTCATCGGTCAGCACCTAATCGACATGGTGGACGAGGCGGGATATTTGCGCGGCGATCTGGATAGGGTTGCGCAGATGTTCGGTGCGCCCAGGGATCTTATCGAAGACACATTGCACATTCTTCAAACCTTCGATCCCGTCGGGGTTTTTGCAAGAGATCTGAGCGAGTGCCTGGCTCTGCAACTGAAGGACCTTAACAGGTATGACCCGGCCATAGCCAAGCTTCTGGAGAATCTGCATCTCCTGGCCGCCCACGATCTGGATGGTCTCAATCGCGTCTGCGGTCAAAACGCGGAAGATCTGGCGGACATGATCATGGAGATCAAACAGCTAAATCCCAAACCGGGCCTGAAATACGGAAGCGTCACGGTTCAGCCCATTGTTCCCGATGTTGCGGTGCGCGCCAAATCCGACGGCAGTTGGCATGTGGAGCTCAACAGCGAGACCCTGCCACGGGTACTGGTCAACCAGACCTATTACACAACGGTTTCAAAATCGGCGAAGTCGAAAAAAGACAAGAGCTACATTCAGGACTGTTTCCAAACCGCAAACTGGTTGGTCAAGAGTTTGGACCAGCGAGCCAAAACAATTCTGAAAGTTGCCGAAGAAATTGTCCGCCAGCAGGACGCATTTCTCACGCACGGCATTCAGCACCTTCGCCCGTTGAATTTGAAAACAGTGGCTGATGCAATTTCCATGCACGAGTCGACCGTCAGTCGGGTGACATCAAACAAGTTCATTGAAACGAACCGCGGGATATTCGAACTGAAGTACTTTTTCACTTCGGCCATCGCCTCATCAAGTTCTTCCGACTCCCATTCTTCGGAAGCGGTTCGCCACAGAATTCGCCAACTCGTTGATGGTGAGCAGTTGAGCTGTGTTCTTTCCGATGACAAAATTGTCGAAAGGCTTCAGCAGGAGGGTATCGAAATTGCCCGTCGAACCGTCGCCAAATACCGTGAAGCAATGCAGATCCCCTCATCTGTTCAGCGGCGACGAAAGTTAAAAATGGCAGCTCGCTGAGATTTTACTGAGACAAGTCAGGGATTAACCGTAAACTATTGATATTAAACAATTAAATATAATAGCAATAAAAATTTCCGAGCCTGCTAATTTTCATAAATAATATCGAATTCATTGACAAACCAGAATTTTTTGGACAGATTTGCCCCTTTCTTGGAAGCTTGTGTGACGAACATGCTGTTTCGTTGCCATACGGTTGGGAACTCGATTTAGTCCGTAAATCATAAGTTGCTTTCAAACCAAAATTCGACAAGTCAGCTTTAATAGAGAACTGAAATTAGTGGTATGTCGCTACAGATTACAGGCAAGAACTTGGATGTGGGTGCGCCCCTGAGAGAGCATATTTCAGACCGCGTGACCCATACTGTGGAGAAATATATCGGAACCCTGCTCTCCGGTCATGTGCTGCTCGAAAAAGAACGATCTCAATTCATAACTGATTGCTCCATCGTCCTTAATTCCGGTCTTAAATTGCAGTCACATGGGATTGCGGATGACGCCTATGTCAGCGCTGATTTGGCCGTCGAAAAACTGGAAAAACGGATCCGGCGTTACAAAAGCAGGCTCAAGAAACATCACGGTGCGAATCCACAAAAAACCGATAATATACAAGTAGTTAGAGATTATGTCGTGCAGTCGGGTGAAGACGATTCAGAAGAAATCGATGAAAATAACCCGATCATAATCGCAGAAAAAGAGGCGACAATCGAAGAATTATCGGTTAGAGAGGCGGTCATGCGACTTGATGTATCAAACAACTCATTTTTGATATTCAAAAACGCGAGAGACCGACAGATTAATATTGTTTATCAAAGAGATGATGGAAATATCGGTTGGATCGATCCACAAGCTGGCGATTCGTAAATAGAAGAGAATCAGTCTGCCATCGCGTTAGTCTATTCATGAGTTTGTTATCTCTCAGGTATCTTGAACCTGGGTCGTTGATAAAGAGGAAAAGCAAAAACAATGGATCTCGGTGATCTCATAAGTCCAGAGGGAGTGGTTGCGACCTGCAAGGCCAACAGCAAAAAGCAACTGCTCCAGGAACTTGCGACCCACGCATCCAGAATGACCAATGTGGATCATCGCATCATCTTCGATACGCTTTTGCAACGGGAAAGACTTGGCTCAACAGGAATAGGACAGGGCATCGCTATTCCCCATGGCAAGCTGGCGCCCCTGGACAATATTGTCAGCCTGTTTTTCCGCCTCGAAACGCCCATTGATTTTGATTCAATTGATGATCAACCCGTGGATCTCATCTTCCTGCTTCTTGTTCCCGAAGGGGCTGGCGCCGACCATTTGAAAGCCCTGGCCAGAATATCCAGATTGTTGCGGGAACCGGCGTCTATCGAGAAGTTACGGAGCTCACGCAACCCGGCTTCCTTGTTCGCGGTCCTCACCGAACCGGCAGCGTCGCATCACGCCGCCTGAACAGACAGCGCCGGTCCCTGAATCTTTAGCCGATTCCTTAATCTCTAGATTGTATGTTTATTAGTGAATGCTCACGGGATGGAGGTCGTTCTCGAGCGCATTTCCTACAGCTGCCGTCCGGCTGTCTGCCAGGGCAATGGGTGTGCCATCTGCGGCATGGACCACAAACACTTTGATGCCCTTGGGCATTTCCTCCAGAGACGGATAAAGCTGTTGCGCCTGCTCGGAGAGAAGTTCACGAATATACGCAACCTCGCCACCACCGAGATCCTCAAGTTCTTTTTTACTTATGGTGATATTCGCTTCCGAATTTCTACTCTTGGTTTCCATGGTCTACGCTTCCTTCTGTTTTCACCCCCAAAAAATTGCGGCCGTATTCCGGCTACTGTTTGATTTCGACTTTGCGGATCAACTTCTCTTGCTCCGGCCGGACCAGCTCGATGGCGAGAAGACCATTTTCAAGTCTGGCATCGATCACCTCGATACCATCGGCCAGAACGAATGAGCGTTTGAACTGCCGGGCAGCAATACCTCTGTGTAAATATTCCCGCGAGTTGTCGTCAGATTGTTTGCCGGAAATCGTCAGCTGCTTGTTCTCAACGGCAATGTCGAGTTGATCGCGGCTGAAACCGGCCACTGCAAGGGTAATTCGAAGCGTCTCCACATTGTCTTCGGAAGCTTTAATTCGCTCTATATTATATGGAGGATAGCCATCACCACCGCCTTTGTTGATACGATCAACCATGCGTTCGAATTCTTCGAAACCAAGCAATAATGGACTGTTCAGAAGTGACATGCGTGACATAGAAATTAGTCCTCCAATAAGCGACTAACCAGATGTTAATGCGTACTGCCCCTTTGACAGGCACAGTTTCGGGACCGGTCCGCCTTGGCACCGGTGCGTGATATTTATATGGAGATCTTCAATCTTAATTGCAAGATTTCTGGGGACTGCCAACCGGTCACAGGGACCGCAGGTTTAATCAATTGATTTTCTTCAGCAAATGGCAACGCAATCCTGTAAATCTTTCAGGCTTTCCCGCCTGCAGGCTTGAATACACTGTCGAAACTGGACGCTTCCGTTTGCTTTGTCCGTTTTGCTCTTCTGCGGGCTGACAGCGACATTTTGCTTTACTGATTTGACCTGGCACACTTTCTTCTTGGAAGAAACGGCGGATTGCAGAGCGCCCATATTGGGAACCGCTGAATTCTGCTTCAAGCCTCTGAGTTTGCTAAACTTTTCCAAAGCCGTTTGAGATTGTGAACCCCAAATTCCATCAAGATCCCCGCCATAACACCCCACTCGCTTGAGTTGAGACTGCAATTCACGGATCAATTTCGGATCATGTTTGGACAACACATCGCTTTTCGTTTCGAGTTCCTGACCGCCTTTTTGTGCTTCCTTCTCGGCAGAGCGACCGGTTTCAATGGCAAAGTTATCGGGAACATTCGCAACTCTTACGGAGCCTGTTGTTTCCACCTGGTGAGATGTTGTTCGCGATCGCAATTCTGCTTTCTCCCGGTATTCCAAAGGCTCGGAAACTGTAAGCTTGGAACGGTCCGCAGGCGTGTTTAAACGCGGTCTAATTTCTACATTTTTGCGATCGGATTTCGGCGTACCTTGCGGTAGCGCAAGGCGATCAGCACTGTATTTTTTATCGGCAACTGAATCACTCTTTGGGACGTAAGGATTTTGCTCAAGATAGTGTTCGACGTCTCGCCTTTGAGTTTCTACCTCTATGGCTTTGCTCAATCTTTCGACACCATGCTCCGCACTATACTTCAGGTACCAACCGGCACCGAAGACAAGCACCGTCGATGTGACGATCGAAATCAGTATTACTTTGGCCGATTGCAACATTTAACCGCCTTCACAGTCCGGAACAGCTTATTATTTTGTTTCATTCGTGAATATTCGATTAAATATTCAAAGAATCTAATGAGCAAATCCAAGCAAAAAAGGTTAAATACTGCCAAAAATCTCGGTAAAATTTGTCGCTGATGAACAGTCGTGGCTGAAGCAATTTAGAACGCTTACTCACTTCATTTAAGCAATGGCTGATCTCAAACAACGCTTAGAGATACGTTCAGCCGTCATCAAGAGCTTGCTCTGATGCCTTTCGTTACCTAATCGTGCATTGGCTGCTCGATCGATTTAGCACCACCTGGGTAGCTTAGCATGCAAACCAGGTGCGGTTACAAACGAAATTGCCAGAGATCCGCAATTAACCCACAGCGGTATCAGCCAATCCAATAGCCGAGAAAAAAGAGAGCTGCGAGTAAGATTGCATTCCATTTGACGGAACGATTAAATTCATTTCGCAGCCATTCATCCTTACGCATAAAATTCAACTCACTTACGATACCTTTTAGCGACTTGCGCCGCAGCCGACTAACAACTCAGATTGACGACGCAATACTTCAGTGCAGGTCCTGCGTGATCCCAAGGGACACTCCCAGGAATCATGACAATTGATGGTTGTAAAGTTTCCGTCTCTGAACTTTTTAAACCGATAAAGAAATCTACCACCATTAAAATGTGCATTCCAACATTAATCAATCGGTTTTGGCAAAGTGTTAACGCGTTAGCAGTTCTCAGTCGAATGGTTCCCACGAACGCAACGCATCGGTGAACTTGGATTTGCTTTTTCGATAAAAATTGACTGCAGAGAAACCGTCAATTCACGTGATCGACGATGGATCTATGGCGAACAACCGGCCATAGATTGCGACAAGCGGCTCAGATTGTTGAGCTGCGCGTTCAAACCAAGATTGGTTATATTAAAACAAAGTGCCGGCTCATCATCCTCGACCTGCTTCCACCTGATGCCATCAGAATCACATTTCAGTCGACGGGAAATGAGATCATAATTGTTATCTTCACGCTTGATCAGTTGCGCGCACTCGCAGACGATGGCTTCCTCGGAATAGGCGTTCTTTCCCATTCGGCAGGCCTCTGCATAGGCATTGACCGCTGAAATACACAAAACCAAAAAGGAAATACCCGCAATTCTCATCTTCATCGTTCCGAATTATCTTGATAATTGAAATTGAAAGCTCATTTTAAATCGCATTCGATCTGCGCATCCAATTCATCAAGATACTTGGTTAATCCTAAGAAATTCGAAATTATGAATCTTTTCAATACATTCTGATTAATCCAAATATTCGATAGTGACATTTACCCATTGATGGCGTGACAAAATCACATCCAATTCGGCTTTCTCAAATAATATCAATTCCCTAGGTGTGACTCATTTACTATAGGCGAGCTTCTGCGAATCAGTTCAACTGAGTTTTACACATCTAAATATTTGTAATTATCGTAAGTCCAACGCACTTTACGCAAAGAACGTACAGGCAGACATCTTGACCGGGAGGCGACCCTAACTCGAAAGGAGCTTCCCATGGTTACGACTGTATTCTCCCTATTTATGGCTGTAATGGTGATGAGTACCCAGGGCCCCGAAATTACGGTGGTCAAGCTTGACGAGACTTTCTCAACGGAAGCGGCCTGCGAGTTTAAAGCGAAAGAAGTTTATTCCCAACTACAGGCAACGGATTTTAATTCTCCGGTCGTCATCGCCTGTCGAAAAGAAATTCCCGGCGAAGATATCTAGTCTGCATTGCCAGACACGCAGTATCGCGATAGTTCCAATTTTGAGGGGGATGACAGTCTTCAAATCTTGCGCCTGCCAATAACGGAAAGCTGGTCAGGTAAGCGAATTCACGACCCAAGCCGGCGTGCTCGATATAGCAAATTT
>JANQOC010000746.1 GCA_028279265.1 Hyphomicrobiales bacterium | reverse complement strand
GCACCTCTGGTGGACCTGTTGTCGCGCCAGCGGCACAGCAGGGTAGCTATGTGCGGAAGGGATAACCGCTGAAAGCATCTAAGCGGGAAGCCCCCCTCGGAACCAGTTCTCCCTTGAGAGTCGTGGAAGACCACCACGTTGATAGGCTGGATGTGGAAGCGCAGCAATGTGTGAAGCTGACCAGTACTAATAACTCGATAGGCTTGTTTGCTCTCATTATTCAATGTCCATCATGACAAGAATTTTGAAATTGAACCCAAAGAGACAATCCAGATAATTCTAATAGGATAGCTGAAGCTGCGGCTTACAGTTCTATCGTTTTTTGCCGGTCTGGTGGTTATGGCGGAGATCTTGCACCCGATCCCATCCCGAACTCGGCAGTGAAACTCTCCAGCGCCGATGGTACTGCATCTTAAGATGTGGGAGAGTAGGTCGCTGCCAGACCTGCAAAGAACGATGGAGCTCCGTTGTTTAGCTATTCCCTATTCCAATATAAGCAATAATAACACCCTGATGATGCTTACCGCATCCAGGGTGTTTTTTTGTGTCCGCTTCGAGTTATTACACCTCGATATCCAACAGTTCCGAGTCAATTACCTCCCTGCCATGACTGGGTAAGGAAACAGCGACGGTATGGATTTCTCCCCCATAAAAGATTTGAAAACCTGTGGAAACTTTTAGAACGCACCGGTCCGAATCGAATAAGGTTTTGGCGGTGGGGAACTCAATATTCCGAGAAATACTTGTTGTTTCCGATTGTCTGAGGACCCTGGCTTGTTCTTTCAACCGGAGGGCATGACCATGCGATTATGGGCACCTTCACTACCCATCTTCTTGATATCGATCATCATGGCCGGTCTCGTGATTGCCATTAAGTATTTTGGTGTCGATGTTCCTGTTGCCGGACCAATTGTAAAACGAAGTTTGTTCGATGTTCTTTTGCTGGCTTACATAGTTCTGTTTTTCGGAACCGTGATCCGCAAGCTGTAAATCCGAATATCAGATTTTCAAATCGGATCGGGAATGCATGATTGCGTCCCGGTCCGAAATATTTTTGAAGCTTAAAGTGGTCGAGGATCAAAAAACTAAAATTGATGGTTCACATCTCTTCGAAACTTGTTATAAGTAGCCTTTAATCGTCCTCTTGCCTGGAATGCCGCTTTAATATCGGCTCCCCGGCAAAGGCATCCCTAAATATCCAAATTTGGCAGATGGGGTAAGATATCGACACCCATCTATTCCGTTGTCGAAATGGAACCGAATTAATTGACGCGGGGTGGAGCAGCCCGGTAGCTCGTCAGGCTCATAACCTGAAGGTCGTAGGTTCAAATCCTACCCCCGCAACCAACACTTTTCTCGACAAAATCAATAATCTATTGATATGGGAATGCTGTTGTACCCGGATCCACCAGTTTTACATTACGAGATTCCCCGATAGCCTTCGTAGCACGAAACCGTATTCGCGCATTCGTAATAATCGCAAGGGATTAATTTTGTCATACTTGCCAAATCGAGAGAGCATTTCGTAGAGTACGGTCAATTTTCAATTCCAGGATGTTTTGGTGCATCTACATTTAGCAAAGGACGATCATGGCCCAGAAACTTCATCTCGTTAGCACGTATACCTGTCCCTACGTCCAGCGCGCGCGGATCATACTGAACGAAAAGAACACACCTTATGAGATAACCTATATTGATTTGACCCAGAAGCCGGACTGGTTTCAGGAAATGTCACCGCTGGGAACGGTCCCGGTCATGAGGGTCCAGGACGAAGAGAATAATGTCGATACAACATTGTTTGAATCCCAGGTGATTTGCGAATATCTCGATGAAACACAGCAACCGGCTCTTCATCCGCAGAAACCCTTGGACCGGGCACTGAATCGTGCATGGATCGAGTACGGAAGCAAGCTGGTCAGTGCGCAGGCCGGTTATACATTTGCGGCGAATGAAGACGCTCAAAAAGAAAAGCTGGACTCCATAAAGTCCATGTTGGCCCGTGTCGAAGACCTTCTGTCAAAACGAAATAATGATGGTCCGATGTTCAATGGCGAACAAATGGCCCTGATTGATGCGGCTTATGCCCCCTTCTTCATGCGCAATTCAATTCTTGAAAAAGTAAAACCCATAGGACTCCTTGATGCCTATCCCCATGTCAAAGCATGGTCGGAAGCACTGATTACCCGGGAAAGCGTCAAAAAATCCGTCGTTGAAACCTTCGAAGAAGAAATTCGCAAACGCGTTGTCGCTCGCGGAGGCTACATGGCGGACCTTTTCCCAAACTAGCCTGAGATCCACAAAATCAGTTGGAATCAATGTTGGCGGGTGGGGCTGAAACCGTCATACCGTTCCTCATTCTAAGGAAAAACAGAACGATACCGCTGACCAGCATTAATCCGGCTATCGACGGCCTGACAATTCCGTTCATCATGAATACCGGTACACTCAGAGCTATGAGGAACGTGGGGACAAAAAACTTTGTCCATGGCCGCGTCCCACGGTGTGCCTGGTAAAGGGGGAAAATCATCGACATGATCGCCAGAATAATGAAGAACAGGGACCAGGGTCGGCTCAGGAATACAATAGGGTCATAGCTAATGGCAACGACGCGAGAGAGACTATCTTCTGCAATTCGGCCCAGGACGACGCCGAGTATCATGGGAACCACGGGAAACCCGAAGCATCGCATGACAAAACCAAGAACGCCAAAACCAAACAGCGTCCAAAGATCAAACTCGATATTGTTGAGCGCAAATACGCCAAGTGCGCAGTAGAACAGAATGACCGAAGTCAGCATGTGAATTCTGACCTTGGTAATCAGTACGAATCCTCTGAGCGTTACAGACTGGAGAGCCAGCATCATGAAATTTGCAATGAAAAACGAAATAAAGATCGCGTAGGCAATCACGGGTTCTTCCGCAATGAACGAAGGGCTCGGTGTGACGTCATGTATGAGTAATGCTCCGAGCATCACAGCAGTGATGATGTCGCCCGGAATTCCAAGGGCCATCATGACAATGAGTGCACCGCCTGCCGTCGCATTGTTGGAGGCTTCCGGAGCGACGATACCTTCAACGGCCCCTTTGCCGAATTCAGATGGATTTTTTGCTGATTTCTTGGCCTGATCGTAAGCCAAGACATTGGAAATCGAGCTGCCAGCGGCCGGGAGCACACCGACAAAAACGCCTATAAATGAGGAACGAAGCAGGTTAATCCAATCCGTCAAGACAGCTTTTGCGGATTTTAAATGCTCGATTCGCACCGCCTCTGCTGTCCCTGTGCCCAGCTTACGTGTGGCCGTTGTCGTATCCTGCACATCTGATAACAGCCGGGAAAAAGCAAAAAGGCCGATAAGTACGGGCAAAAATGCAAAGCCTTGGCCAATTGCATCGATTCCGAAATTAAAGCGGGGCACACCAACAACAACATCTTCACCCACGGTCGCCGCCAGCAGGCCCAACATGCCCGAGATCAATCCCTTGATCATGTTATCGCCGGCAAGGCTCGCGGTAACCGTGATCGCGAACATCATCAGGGTGAAATAATCCCAGGGCTGAAATTCCAGGCCAATACGCGCAAGCTGCGGCGCAATCAGAGCGAGACAAACAGCCGCGATGATACCCCCGAAAAATGACGCCCAGACCCCCACACCTAAAGCGAGGCCCGGCTTCCCGCGCTCGCGGGCCAGCGGGAATCCGTCAAATGTTGTCGCGACCGAAGATGGGGTTCCAGGAATGCCGGTGAGAATACCTGACATCAGGCCGCCGGAGAGACCACCCACATAAACGCCGATCATTGTTGCCAGGCCCTGGATGGCAGTCATGCCGAATGTAAAGGGAAGGACCAGGACAACGGCCATGGCGATTGTAAACCCGGGGATCGCGCCAGCCAGCAGGCCGGCCATCACACCCAGCATCATTAACAGTAAAGTATTGATGTTTGCGAGTTCGCCGCTAGCTGCGATGATGTTCTCGAGAATCATGGATCAATATTCTTTCTGAGCCTAGAAAGCGTAAGTGAACATGGAGGTAGGCAGAATAACGCCGAGCGCCTGGGTAAACAGAAGCCACATTCCTCCGACCATGAATAGCGCACTGACCAGATTAATGCCTATCGACCGCGGTGTGCGTTCTCCAAGGATCGTCATCAGAACAAAGACGAAAAGTACACCGGAAATCAGCATTCCGAGATAAGGCAACAGGATCAGAAAAATGAAAAAACATAAAAAACACCAGATCGGATTTTGATAGTATTTGAGCCAGCCTATAAAGCCACCACGACTAACCCGTTCAGGTTGGGCCGCCATGATGGACTGGAACAGATAGATCAGGACCAGAACCGTCAATACCGATAAAATCAATCGCGGCCACAGCGCCGGTGACATCTGTTCGGGAAAGGCTTTGATTCCGATTGTGTTGTAGAAGAAAACGCCGCAAACGATCAGCAGGAATATTGCGATTAAGGTATCGCGGTTAAGGCCTTGCATGTGAAGGATCCCGGAAGTTGGAACTGGAAAAGAAAGCCTTTCAAGAGTTCGAAAGGCCTTCTCTCAAGTCTCAAAAAATCAACGGCGTTTACTTCTTGATGCCCTCGTAGAGCTTCGTGAACAGGGCGTTCTCAGCCTTGAACCAATCGGCATATTGCTGTGGTCCCATGTACTGAAGGCCAGTTCCTTTTGCTGCAATTTTTTTCTGGAATTCGGGATCTTCAACTGCGGCCTTGAATGCTGCGGCCCAGTGTTCAATTTTGTCCTTGGATGTTCCCTTGGGTACGACGATGCCGCGATTAAGGGCGGCTGTCATATCGACACCTTTTTCTTTCAGGGTCGGGACATCTGGGAATGATGGATCACGTTTTTCAGCAGCAATCGCCAGCGGCTTGAGAGCTCCGGTTTTCATCTCTTTGCCGGCAGCTGCGGCGTTCATTTCAGCCAGGAGAAACGTGTCATTCAGGAGAAGAGATTTGCGTTTGCCGGTTCCGCCTTGCACCGGTACGTAGCTGTATTTGGTATTGGTTGCGGAGCCGAATCTCAGCCACAAGAAGTGACTCGTCGCGCCTATAGTCGCACCGGTTTTAACCTGTCCGTTGTTCGCTTTGATATGCTTGAGCATCTCATCATAATTGTTGAAAGGCGATTTGGGACTTGCAGCCAGGAACGACGGCGTGATTGTCAGATGCGCCACCGTATCAAATGCGTCCCAGTTAAAATCTACGCGTCCTTGGAGAAATGACGTCAAAGCGCTCTGGTGAATCGCGAATAGTGTGCAGCCGTCATTCGCTTTATCTTTTGCGACTTTCGCTCCTTTATTACCGCCCTGACCCGGCATGGTCACGACTTTGATTTTTGGATTAGCGCCTTTGGAATTGATGTAGTTTTCAAAAATTCCAAACAAAACGGCGGTACCACCTCCGGGACCCCAGGGTACGATCAGTTGTGCCGTACTGCAGGGGAAATCTGCGGAGTGTGCTGCAGGTGTTTGGAAGCCGGCCAAAGCGAGAGCGGCGACACCAGTGATGCCGAGTGCTTTTCTGGTTAATTTAAATCTCATTTTTCTTCCCTTAATTTTTTTAGGTGTGTACTGAAGTACCGAGAAACACGCAAAAGAGGACCGACGGATCCCTTGATCTTTTGCCTAAGGCTACTTCAGATATATAGTTTTAAGTTATTGTGTAGGTATTTACAAATGATACCTAGGTATAGTCTTGTGACGCATAAATCATTCTTGAAACCAGAAACCGAAATGACAATCCCGGACTATAGAATTTCCGCGCCGTGATTCTTGCTGACGTCCAGCTCCGGCGGTAAATGAGATATATATCCTGTTGTTTCAAACGGCTTGCGTCGCAAAAACTCTCCCTGACCTCTAACAGCTTTAAGTTCGCCGTTGTCGATGATGAGCCGCCCCCGGTTAATAACGAGTTCGGGCCAGCCCTTAATATTCATTCCGGCGAAGGGCGAGTAATCCATATTGTCGTGGGCAGAAGTTTCTGTGATCTGCACTTCACGATCAGGATTCCAAATAGCGATATCGGCGTCTGACCCAATTGCGATGGTTCCCTTACGCGGATGAAGGCCAAAAATCCTGGCCGCGTTCGTTGAGGTTAATTCAACGAACTGTTGAATGGAAATCCGCCCTTTTAAGAAGCCTTCGGAAAAAAGTAGCGGTGCACGATATTCAATTCCGGGCATGCCGTTAGCTGTTTTATGAAACGGCGGGTTCGGCCCGTGACTGAGTTTTGCAGATTCGTCAAAGCGATAAGGGGCATGGTCGGATGAGTATAGCTGAAGAGTGCCGTTTTGAAGATGTCGCCACAGGTCCTTCTGGGTCTGGAAATCGCGAAGTGGCGGTGAGCAAATGAATTTTCCGCCTTCCTCGCCGGCACCAACAAGATTCTCGTCAGTCAGGAACATGTACTGCGGACAGGTCTCTCCCAGTATTTTGCGCCCTTCCTGGCGTGCTTGGGCTATGGCATTCGCACCTTCATTCGTCGAAACATGGACGATAAGCAAAGGCGCATCCAGGAATGTGGCAAGCTGGATTGCTCTGTTAATGGCTTCGACTTCAGACTGGCGCGGATGGCTGATCCCGTGAAATTTGGCGGCTTCATTTCCCGTCTCCTGTAGTCGCTCGGTCATCCATTTGATCATGGCATTGTTTTCCGCATGCACCATGGTGAGCGCGCCAAACCGACGGGCAACATCCAGGATATCCAGCATCTGCTTGTCGTCGATCATGATCAGATCGTAGGTCATAAATACTTTAAACGAAGTGATACCGGCTTCGAACACTGCCGGTAGTTCTTCGTTCAAAACCTTGTCTGTCGGGTCTGAGACGATGAGATGGTAGCTGTAGTCAATTACGGATTTAGGTGCAGCCCGGTTGTCATAGGTCTTAACGACATCGGCGAGGGATTGTCCCTTGTGCTGAGCGGCGAACGGGATGATTGTCGTATTCCCTCCGAATGCCGCCGATACGCTTCCGGTATAATAGTCATCAGACGTCATTGCACCGGTTGAGCTTTCCTGTTCTATGTGGCAATGGGACTCAATTCCTCCCGGCAAAACCCATTTTCCCGTTGCGTCTATGATACGGGTTGCACTTCCATTGAGAGAGGTTCCGAGGCATGTGATTTTTTCGTCCTTGATACCAATATCGGCGCTGAACGTATCTGAGGCCGTTGCTATGCGACCGCCTTTGATGAGAAGATCGTATTCCTGCATGTCAATGCCTCGATCAAGATTGACTAACTGTAAAATCTGAGCATCCGTTTTCTATTTGGATTTCAGAATGGCAAATAGTCTTGGTTTCGACTATCACTAGTACGTTCATTTAAATCTAGCGGATAACGCAGGCTAAGAGAAGTTCACATTCTTCGAATGGGCCGTCCTCCAATGCAAAGAATTCCGGAGATTATCAAAAGGCGAAAACTGATATGGCTGGCACACATATAAACTATCGGACGTCGGGTGTATTCATCATCTCAGCGACTCCTTTCGATGACACTCAAAGCATTGACTATTCCAGCCTCGACAGTCTGCTCGAGTTCTATATTGAAAAAGAAGTTACCGGCATCACCATTTTGGGGATGATGGGAGAAGCACACAAATTAACGCCCGAAGAAACGCGGCAACTCGTTTCCCATGTCTTGAAAAGAATGGAGGGTCGGTTACCCATTCTGGTTGGAGTTTCCAATCCGGACAAAGACACCCTCATAGAGCTTTCTGCATTCTGTATGGATGGAGGAGCGGCCGGTATCATGGTAGCTCCCTACTCCGCCCTCGACAGCGACGATAAGATCTACCGATATTATGCGGATATTCTTTCGTCGCTTGAAACGGGGACTCCGGTTTGCTATCAGGATTTCCCGCTGGGAACTGGCGCACCGGTTTCCGTTGCGTGTCTGGAACGCCTGTTCAGCGAATTTTCAAACCTGGTTATGTTGAAACATGAGGACTGGCCCGGTCTGGCCAAAATCTCCGAACTGAGATCCGGTCATGATCAGGGATTGAGCCCCGAAATGTCTATCCTGGTGGGAAATGGAGGCCTGTATTTGCCTCAGGAACTGGCAAGAGGTGCAAACGGGGCCATGACAGGTTTTGCTTATCCGGAAATGCTGGTGAAAGTTGTCAAAACATTTTCTGAGGGTGATCGGGAAAGAGCTGAAGACATTTTCGATGCCTATCTGCCTCTTATCCGTTACGAACAGCAACCGAATTTTGGCCTGGCGGTGCGGAAGGAAGTATTGCGACGTCGCGGCGTGATAAAAAGTGCCAGAGTGCGGGATCCGGGACCACAATTGTCATCAATCGATCATAAAGAACTGTCCCATCTCATGCAGCGGGTTGAAGCAAACATCAAAGGACTGAGCTAATGGATTTAGGATTGCAGGATAAGAGAGCCCTTGTGCTGGCTTCCAGTCGAGGATTGGGATTTGGAATTGCCAAAGCCCTTGTCGAGGAAGGGGCGAATGTTCTTCTTACCGGTCGATCTGAAGAGCGACTTGCCGAAGGACAGAAGATCCTCAACGAGCAGGGACCAGGAAAGGCGTTTGTCAAATCTTGTGATCTCTCGGATCAATCCAGCGCCAGAACATTGTTCGACGCTGCGATGGAGTCTCTTGGAGGCCTGGACATACTCGTCAACAACACAGGTGGTCCCCCTCCCGGCCTTGTAACGGATCCTGATAGTAAATCGTGGATTGACCAATTCGAAATGATGGTCTTACGGGTGATAGAATTAACAAACCTGTGCATTCCGGAGCTCAAGAAACATGGCGAAGGCCGCGTGCTGACTGTGGGTTCCGGTGGTGTGGTACAACCGATTCCCAATCTGGGAATGTCAAACACCCTGAGATCCGCGTTGGTTGGCTGGAACAAAACATTATCAACGGAAGTCGCCAAGGACGGGATCACCTCTAACATGCTGATTCCGGGTCGCATCCATACGGAACGCGTGGATGAACTGGATGCGGCTGCAGCGAAAAGGCAAAACAAAACAGTTGAGGAGGTTGCCGAGGCATCCAGGGCTATGATTCCTACCGGGCGTTATGGCCGTGTCGATGAATTCGCATCTGTTGCCGCATTTCTTGTTTCATCCAGAGCCAGCTATGTGACCGGCAGCGTTGTACGCTGCGATGGTGGCCAGATCCGCGGCGTTTAGATGTCCTAACAAAACTAACCGAAATCGGACTGA
Organism: Hyphomicrobiales bacterium; assembly: GCA_028279265.1. GTDB lineage: Bacteria > Pseudomonadota > Alphaproteobacteria > Rhizobiales > CAYWUX01 > JANQOC01. The sequence goes on along the minus strand of JANQOC010000746.1, from coordinate 475 downwards.
CCCGGCGACGCAGTTCCCTAAGAGTCCACTCTTGGATGAAGAATGGGCAGTGATTTTGACATGTCTAATGCCGAGTTACGCCCCATACTCAGACGCAACAGATTTATGAGGAGACTTTGAATTGTGTGACCAGGAGAGAAAACGAGGAGAGAAATAGTTCGCTTTCTCTCCACCGCAATATCAGAATTCATTGGTACGGATTGGATTAATTTTCTTTGCGAAACAGTATCTGTCCACGTCGAGCGACCAGTAGTTTTTCAAGTGTTACCGGGTGGAAGTAACCCTCATCACGCTGGCCTTCGGGGGTTGTGCCATAAGCTTCATAACTCCCTCCATCTTCCTTGATGCGGCGGACTTTCCAGCCCTCAGCCACTATCTTGTCTTGAAGGGCCTGGGTGGATTGCCAATTGGCCTTGTCACCCGAATCACAAGACATCAGACCAGTCGCATGACCAGGCACGCTCATAGTGGTCGT
>JANQOC010000738.1 GCA_028279265.1 Hyphomicrobiales bacterium | reverse complement strand
TCAAACGCTTTGAGGGCGTTCAAAGATGGCAGGCGGCGAACCATGGCTCAATACTCCTTTGCATGAAATATATTCATGCAAGGTAGAGAAATGATGCTTTGTGCACAAGAGAGTGGCGCTATAATTTAAGGGCAATAAATGACATTTTTTCAAAACTTCACAATTTAGATAACGCCGGAGAATGAATTATGCTCATGAAAACTTCTCAAAGCCTCATACCTCGGTCAGAGCCAACCCGGGGTCAGGATGTGACCCGAAGGAGCGTCATCCCAGCCATCCTTCGTTTATTCAGGACTTGGTGTCAAAAATGGCAGCAACGCCAGGATCTCAAAAATCTAAACGACTATCTGCTGCGGGATATCGGCATCACGAAAGAACAGGCCCGGCGAGAAAGCGCCAGACCATTCTGGGAGTAGAAATGCGTGCCTGAGTTGAACCCTGCCGACTTACCGTCATCGCGCACCCCGTTGATCTAATACCACAATGTTAAAATGCTAAAATGTCAAATTGACCTAACGGCAAAATGGCATGGAAACATAGAGGCTATCGCCATTGCCCCTGCCTTTAACCTGTATGGTGGGTCAACAACCTTTTGCGGGTCCTTTGTTTTCTTACACCCATTTTTTCGTTTGGGACAAACGCTCTCAGTAGTTCGCAACTCAAACCTTCATTTGAATCACAAGCATGTCTCTGGAACTGCCTGCTCGTCCTCGCGATAAATGGATTCTTACTGCACCGGCCGGTCGATATGGTAATGTTAAAGAAAACGATAAGAGCGAGACGAGCAAAACGAGCGAGAACAGAATGGCAAAGATTTCAAAAAAGCTGGCACAATTCGCTGCCGATTTGACTTACCAGGATCTCCCGGACACCGTCGTTGATCGCTGCAAACGCCTGGTTCTGGATACGGTGGGCATTATCGTGTGTGCTAGGCATGACGCGGAATCGACGCCTGCCATGGTATCCGCGGTTGAAAAACTTGAAATGGCCGGAGGTTCCTGTGCCGTCCTTGGTGACAATAAAAGATATACACCGGCAGCCGCCGCCCTTCTCAACGGCACCCTCGCCCATTCCCTTGATTTTGATGACACCCATGCCGCCGCTTCCCTGCATTCCTCGGCCCCAATTCTTCCCGCCGCACTGGCAGCGGCGGAACTTGCCAATACCTCGGGACAGGACCTGATTGCCGCCCTCGTCGCCGGCTATGAAACCCAGATCCGGCTGTCGAAAGCCCTGGGGCCAGCGGAACACTATCGCCGCGGTTTTCACCCGACTGCAACATGCGGGATATTCGGAGCCGCCGCCGCTGCCGGTAAATTGCTGGGGCTTGATGGCGACGGTCTGCGCAATGCCTATGGCATTGCCCTCAGCCAGGCCGCCGGATCTCTTGAATTCCTCAATGATGGCGCCTGGACAAAAAGATCGCATGTGGGTCAGGCGGCGCAGAACGGATTAATCGCCGCCGTGCTCTCCCAGGAAGGTTACAAAGGTGTCGAGCGACCTTTCGAAGGCAAGGCCGGATTTTTTTCCGCCTATGCCCCCAATCCGCAGCCGGAGATCGCCCTCGAAGGTCTCGGCGCGATATGGGAAACCCTGAACCTGGCGGTGAAACCTTATCCCTCCTGCCGCTATGGGCACGCCGCCATCGATTCCATCGTCGCTCTCAGGAATGAAAATAACATTCATTCAGATGATGTGACCGAAATAAGAATCGGTATGTCAAAGACCGGAAACATGCTGATCGGGAAACCTGAGGAAATACGCCAAAATCCGAAAAATGTCGTGGACGGACAGTTTTCCATGGCTTTCGTCGCTGCCGTGGCCCTCAGGGAAGGTGGCCTGAAATGGGATCACTATGAGCAGCACCTTGGGAACCCGGGAACCCTGGAACTCTGCCGTAAGGTCCATACCTATCTTGACAACGAGGTCGAGGATAGCCTGCCCAACCTGGCGGCGAAGGCATGCATTGAAACCGGTGATAAATCGTTCGAGATGTTCACCCCTGTCCCCAAAGGCGAGCCCGACAATTTTCCAACGGATGAGGAGTTCCGGCAAAAATTCAACGGGCTTTGCGAACCCTACCTGGGCACCATGACCACGCAAACCCTGGCGGATAAAATACTCGACATGGAACAGGCCAACAATGTCGGCACGATCCTGTCCCTATCGCAACCAGCTTGAAGCGGCGGACGATCGATGACCGGACCTGTCCGGGTACCCCTGGCGTACGGATCGAAAGGATGAATTTATGGATCTCGGATTATTCATGATGCCACTGCATCCTCCGGAAAAAGACAGGACTCAGTCTTTCGAGGAAGACAGCGCCTGTATCATTCTTTGTGACAGGCTGGGGTATAAAGAGGCCTGGATCGGGCAGCATCACAGCGCTGAATGGGAGCCCATCCCCTCCAATGACATCTTCATCGCAACGATGATTCCCCAGACCGAAAACATTCGCCTGGGTACCGGCGTCTCCATCCTTCCCCAGCACCACCCGGCCAACGTTGCCATCCGGCTGGCTTATCTGGATCATCTTTCCCGGGGGAGAATAAATGTCGGTTTCGGCCAGGGCGGTATCCCCACGGACTGGGCGCTGTTTGACCTGCCGGACCCGGGCACCCAGGGTCTGATGACTCTCGAGGCCATGGATATCATTCTCAAACTCTGGCAAAGCCAGGAAGCCTTTGATTTCAAGGGGGAGCACTGGCGGGTCAAATATGGGGATACCTATCCGGACCTGGCCCTCGGCCCCTTGCTCCGCCCTTATCAGAACCCCCACCCGCCCGTTGCCATGAGCATCGTCAAGGAAACCTCAATGGCTGCAAAAACCGCAGGCGAGCGCGGCTTCATCCCCATAAGCATCAACCTGGCGCCACCCCACAAGGTCAAAATGCAGTGGGACACCTACTGTGAAGGCGCGGACTCAGCAGGCCGCACGGCAGACCGCAGCCAATGGCGGGTATCCAGAAGCATCTATGTGGATGAGACGGACAAGGCGGCCCGGGCGCATGCGCGGGACGGTGTTTTCTCCCGCTGCCTCCTTTACCACCGGGGTCTCCTGGAAATGTCACACCGCCTCGACCTCGTTAAAATCGATCCGGATATGGCGGATTCCGACATAACGGCGGATTATCTGTTGGACAATATCGGTATTGTGGGAAGCGTGGATACGGTGACCGAGCGCCTCCAGGAACTTATTGATGTGACCGGAGGATTTGGAACCCTGCTCAATATTGCCCAGGACTGGGACGATAAAGACAGGATGCAACGGTCAATGCAGTTGCTCGCGGAAGAGGTCCTGCCGCGGCTTCAATAGGTTTTCAGTCGCCCCACCCCGGAGCAAACCGAATCCCTATCTTGGTGATTGCAAATCCCAGGTTCTTGAATTTTGCCATGAGTTTCATGACGTGTTTCCATATCAATAAACCATTGTCTGAAAATAGCCGGCAACGGCCTCTATACATACAACCTCAATAT
>JANQOC010000728.1 GCA_028279265.1 Hyphomicrobiales bacterium | reverse complement strand
CTTACAGGCATCATCTGGCTGCATCGCAAGATCCAGGATGCGTTTTTTCTGGTAATCGGATCCAGAACATGCGCCCACCTGATCCAGTCGGCTGCCGGTGTCATGATATTTTCCGAACCCCGATTTGCCACCGCGATCATCGATGAAAGAGATCTGGCCGGCCTGAGTGAAGTCAACGAAGAACTGGACCGGGTCGTTGCCGAACTGCTGCAGCGGCGTTCGGATATTCGACTGCTGTTTCTGGTAGGGTCCTGCCCTTCCGAAGTGATAAAACTCGACCTGTCGCGCGCAGCGGAACGATTGTCAAAAAACTATGCACCCGATGTAAGGATTTTGCAGTATTCCGGCAGTGGAATCGAAACGACGTTCACTCAGGGAGAAGATGCCTGCCTGGCGGCACTGGTCCCTGAATTACCCGCAGAATCTGCTGAAACCCAGAAATCCCTGCTTGTCGTTGGGACGATCGGCGACATTATCGAAGACCAGTTCCGGCGCCTCCTTGACCAGCTCGGCCTGGAAAATGTCAGTTTTCTTCCTCCGCGGCGCTCGAATCTGCTCCCGGCTGTCGGGAAAAACACGCACTATATACTTACCCAACCTTTCTTAAACGATACGGTTCGAGCACTGGAGGAGCGGGGCGCCCAGCGCATCGAAGCTCCATTTCCTCTTGGAGCCAGAGGAACGACCCGATGGTTCAACGCAATTGCCGAGCGCTGGAACATAGCCCCGGAACATTGTCAGCAAGTCCTGGCTCCCGGGCGGGCAAGGGCTGAAAAAGCCATCGAAGCCCATAAGGAAATGCTCGGCGGAAAGAAAATATTTTTTTTCCCGGACTCGCAACTAGAGATCCCGCTTGCGCGTTTTCTTTATGAAGAACTGGGAATGAAACTCACCGAAATCGGTACACCATTCTTTCACAAACAGAATCTGAGCCAGGAACTAAGTGAATTGCCCGGCGACGTCCTCTTAAGTGAAGGACAGGATGTTGAGAAACAGATCGACCGATGCATCGAATTTCAGCCGGATCTCGTGGTCTGCGGCATGGGTCTCGCCAATCCTTTCGAATCCGCCGGATTGACCACCAAGTGGTCCATTGAGCTCTTATTCACTCCTATTCAGGGATACGAGCAGGCCGGAGATCTGGCTGAACTCTTTTCGCGGCCCCTGATCAGAAAAAACCGACTGAAAGTCTAGGGATATGAAACTGACCGTTTGGACATATGAGGGCCCACCGCATGTCGGAGCGATGCGCGTGGCAACGGCCATGAAAGATGTCCACTATGTGTTGCATGCCCCTCAGGGTGATACCTACGCCGATCTCCTTTTTACAATGATCGAACGCCGGGAAAAACGCCCGCCGGTTACGTACACCACGTTCCAGGCGCGGGATCTGGGAGGCGACACGGCGGAAATTTTCAAAGTGGCTGTTCAGGAGGCTTATGAACGGTTCAAACCAAGTGCGATGATTGTCGGCGCCTCGTGTACTGCCGAATTGATACAGGATGACCCCGGTGGTTTGGCCAAGGCGCTTCAGCTACCCATTCCTGTCATTCCGCTTGAACTTCCCTCCTACCAGCGCAAGGAAAACTGGGGAGCTTCGGAAACCTTTTATCAGATTGTCCGGCATCTCGTTTCTACTAGTGACGATAGCTCCGAGACATCCACAATCCCGAGTGCCGGCGGCGGGAGACCGAGTTGCAATATTCTCGGACCGACCGCACTTGGTTTCCGTCATCGGGATGATGTGGTTGAGCTTACAAAGCTGTTGGATGACATAGGCATTGATGTCAATGTCACCGCCCCCCTTGATGCCTCGGCCTACAACATCACCCGCTTAGGTGAGGCTGACTTTAATGTTGTCTTGTATCCGGAAGTTGGAGAACTGGCGGCCTCCTGGCTGAAACGCAACCTGGGACAGCCCTATATCAAGACCGTGCCCATAGGAATTGGGGCCTGCCGCGAATTCATTAACGAAGTCGGCCAAATCACTGGTCAGGATATGACGGATTATCTGTCATCAGTACCATCACGCCTGCCCTGGTATTCGAGATCGGTAGATTCAAACTATCTCACGGGAAAACGGGTTTTTATATTTGGAGACGCGACCCAC
>JANQOC010000713.1 GCA_028279265.1 Hyphomicrobiales bacterium | reverse complement strand
GACTATGATTCTGAGACACTCAAAAAAGCCGCGCTTATCTACAAGGGAATGTCAGAGAAAGAGTGCGATGATGTCACCAATACACTAACTGCCGGACTCCCAGGATCGCCAGGGGGATCTGCTAGTCTCGCCTTATTTAGAGAGAAACTGGCGGAGTTCAGCCGATTCGACAAGGACGCTTATCGTGAAAACCTGAAATGGTTCTTACAGCAAATTCTCCCGGTGGCCGAGGAACTGGATGTAAAACTCGGGATTCATCCCGATGATCCCCCGCGTCCCTTACTGGGTCTGCCACGCATTGTATCGACGGCGGATGATTTGGAATGGATATTCTCTGCGGTACCGTCACGGTCGAATGGATTGACCCTGTGTGTCGGGACATTTGGAGTACGGGCGGATAATGATCTACCGGGGATGGCACGACGGTTTGGCGATAAAATTTTCTTTGCCCATCTCAGGAGTACAATTCGCGATAAGAAGGATCCCCAGTCCTTTGTCGAGGCCGGGCAGATCGATGGGGACATCGATATGGTCGCCGTCATTCGTGCACTTCTGGATGCGGAAAAAGACGGCCACAATATCGTCTATCGGCCGGATCACGGCCTTCGCATGTTGAACGATCTGGAAATAGAGGTGACACCCGGATATTCAGCCATCGGTCGCCTGCGCGGCCTTGCTGAAATTCGTGGCGTGATAAAGTGTTTTGACTGGATCCAAGATCAAGCCACAAAAACATGAGTGTACCCGAGACAGAAATTACAGCGATCCCGTTGGACGATGTCGTCACGACAGTCAAAACGATCTTTCGACAACAGGGTTGCTCGGAGGAAGAGGCTAACCGCATTGCAACAAGATTAGCCGATGCGAATTTGCGGGGACATGACAGTCATGGGATTATCCGGGTCCCTCGCTATGTTTTTCTCATGCAAAAGGGTTATTTCAAACCCAATCAGAACATTGAAATCGTCTCCGAGAATGACGTAATGGCTATTGTCGATGGGAGTTTTGGGTTCGGCCAGACCATTGGCGAACAAGCCGTTGATCTGGGTATCAACAAAGCCAGAAAATATGGAGTTGCTGTAATTGCTCTTCGCAATTCAGGGCACTTGGGTCGCATAGGGGACTGGGCCGACCGTGCCATTCAGGCAAATCTGATCAGCATACATGTTGCCAATATTAAGGGCAGCCAGCTAGTCGCCCCGTTCGGCGGGCGGGACCGCCGTTTCAGCACCTCCCCTTATTGTGTCGGAATTCCGGTGCCCCATGATTTCCCAATTATTCTCGATTTCGCTACTTCTTCCGTCGCAGAAGGCAAAGCCCTGACTTCCTTCAAAACGGGAATTGACCTGCCACTCGGGACATTCGTCGACGAGGCTGGATATCTGTCGGGCAATCCGGTGAACCTTTATGGTCCTCCCGAGAATAATAAACTGCCCAATGCGAATTCTGGTTCAGGCGCTTTACGTAGTTTTGGCGAACATAAGGGATCGGGACTGAATTTCATGATTGAGATTCTGGCCGGTGCTCTGACGGGTTCAGGGCTTCCGAGGGAACCGGTCGATCCGGAAAATCGCCGGGTCTGGAACGGTATGCTGTCGATCTACCTTTCCGTCGAATTTTTCCGGTCCGAGAATAACTTTGCGGAAGAAGTACGCGCGTTTATCGATTTTGTAAAATCCTCGCGCCCGTCAAACGGGCATGAGTCGGTTCTGATCCCGGGCGAGCAAGAAAGCCGGACAATGGCAGAGCGATCGGCCAATGGAATTCCCATTTCCAAGAGCATATGGCAGGAGATCTGCACTTTGCTGGAGTAATTGAAGAAGCAAACACAATAGCTGCTATACTTAATGTCCGTCATGGGCATATAGCGAAAGAGTCCGCTATGTGCCAGGAGTAGACTTAGCTTCAGACGTACCGAATGTCCGTTAATAACCTATAGAGGACATCGCTGATTAGAGAGTATTTGTCTGACACTATATTCTTGGCATACCCGCTGGATGCAGAAATCGTCTCAAAGCTGCAGTTCTATAGGGTGCATTCGGAGCACCGGAAGCTGTTTCTTCAAAGAGATCGGTAAC
>JANQOC010000695.1 GCA_028279265.1 Hyphomicrobiales bacterium | reverse complement strand
TCCAGCTTCTCCATACGGATCAGCATTTTTTCCATCAGTTTGCGATTGAAATTTATGAGGTCAGCGAGGATGCCGCAGAGGGACGTAATCGCGCCCAGTGACATCAGCATGCCGCCAAGGATAAGCGACTGAATATGTCCGGTGCCGTCTCCCTGTAGATAAAAGTAAAGGAATCTGACAATGGGAATTGCACCCAGTGCCAGCATGATCAATCCCATCGCCGCAAAAACCCTCAAAGGTCGGTACATGGTGTACATACGCAGAAGGGTCGTGACTGACATCCTCAGGAACTGCGGTATCGAGGTAAAAAGCCGGGATTCGCGTGTTTTTGCATTGGTCCTGATGGGGACGGAAACCACGGCAATGCGTTTGGAGCTCGCCTGGATCAGCATTTCGATCGTGTAACTGAAGTCCGAGACGATATTTATCTGTTGGGCAGCTTCACGGGAAATGGCGCGGAAGCCGCTGACAGCGTCGGTGATATCGAGACCTGTTGCCTTGCGGATGACGGTACTTCCCAGAACCTGGAGGGATCTTTTGAAGGTTGAGAAATGCGGGTTATTCCATCCACCGCGATCACCTACTGTGATCTCCGCTTCTCCGCGCAGAACAGGTTGTACGAGGGCCGCGATATCCGCCCCCTCATACTGGTTATCACCGTCCGTATTTACGACAATGTCGGCGCCGCGTTTCAGGCATTCCTCCAGCCCTCTGTGAAAGGATCTTGCCAGACCCTTATTGCGCGTGTGCCTGATGATATGCTCGACACCAAGCTCGGCTGCCAGTTCGCTGGTTCCATCCGCTGAACCATCATCGATGATCAGGATTTCCACCTTGTCGACCCCGGGAATTTTTCGCGGAATATCCCGCACAACCTCGGCAAGATTGCCGGCCTCGTTGTAGCAGGGAATTTGGACGATGACTTTCATTACTAACTTATCCCTCTCATTCTCGAGAATAGGTCATTGATTTAAAATCCGCTGAACAGGGGTTCAGTGGGAGCATGTTGACTGGGCCGGAAAGGTTGAGTGCCCCAGCTCAAAGTGACGTTTGCCGGAGCATTGTCGCTCCTGATGTGGTGCGTACCCCGGGAAAGCTTGATTGTGTGCCCGGACCGGATGGGCCGGCCGTTGATCCAGAACGTATGCGGGCCGTTTACCGTGTAGACACCCGGTATTTTAATCTCGAAGGTTTGGGCACGGTTGGAGCTTTCAAGCTTGAACCGCTTGCCCGGCAGATAAAGCGGCCCCCAGTGGGGCAGGTAGTTTGCCATCAGCGCCTCGTAATCCTCGCGCAGAAGAATACGGGCTGAATGGGCTTGAGAATTGTTGTGCGGCCGATGAACATCGAGGGCTTCAATATTCGCAAGCAGGAATTGGGGCTGCTTCTCCTCTATCGCTGCTTTGAGCAACGGAACACCGGCGTCGTGATAGTTTTCGATCCCCCAGGAACTCATGAATATCCCGGTTTTCGGAAATGATGAGACCATTGAGGAACGGTCGATATAAGGAACGGGGGTCGGAAATATTTGGTGAATCACCGACAGCATCTGCCGCTGCGTGTAGAGATTGAACCCGGTGCTCTTGCCGACGCCATGAATGGCCGAGGCTGCAAAGAGCATCACCAGGCATACCCTCGCAATTTTCCTGGCCTGGTCTTGATTTTGCCGCCACGGCAAAGCTTCCCAGGCCGCACCCGCCAGCAAGCTGACCGGCGCCATCAGAAACACGTAGTAGTAGGGAAAGGCATTGCGATAGAACAAAAGGGTGAATATCGGCAGGGACAGGGCAAGCAGATATAACCCGGTCTGACGCCTGCTCACGACCGGGTTTCGCAATTGACGCAGCGCCAGGATGAATCCGATGATGATGGCCGACCAGACAACGAAATCGCCAATCAGAGTGCGCTGGAAGAATTCCCATCGGGGAAAGAAGTCCCCCGTAAGAATGGTCTTCTCATAGGCATGGCTAAGGGTCACTGAAGCGGACCCGGAAGATGCAGATCCGGCAAGCCAGAGGTGAAGCCCATACAAGGCCACGAAACCGACACCCGCGGTGACGAAAGTCAGAACCCACTGTTTGATTTGCCGAGACCGGTGTTCCGGCTGCGCAAGCTGGATGAGCATGAAAGC
>JANQOC010000683.1 GCA_028279265.1 Hyphomicrobiales bacterium | reverse complement strand
GAACACCGCTATCCGGGATTTCGATATTCAGAGCTTGCTGCATGGCCTTCGACGTCAGGCCGATTTTCCAGCCGATGATTTTCCGTCCGGAGGCAAGTTTCCGTTGCACGAGCCTGGCTTGAATAGCATAGGCGTCTTCCATGTCCATGTCCGGATAGGTGCCGGTCAGGAGGCCGATCTGGCGGCGTTCCTTCTCCGCCTCGAAAAGGGCTTCGGCAGCGGCTTCGATTTCCGCAGGATTCAGGCTCATGCTTCGTCCCTGACGCCGTTGCTCAAAGTCCCGATTCCCTCCGCCTCGATGTCAATCCGATCACCCGGTTTCAGGTACAAGGGCGGATCGAAGCGGGCCCCGGCCCCGGTTGGTGTTCCCGTGACGATAATGTCTCCGGGAACCAGGGTTGTGAAAGTCGAAATGTAGGCGATCTGGCGCCTGACCGGAAAGAGCATACGGCTCGTTCGGTCATCCTGGCGAACCTCGCCGTTTACACGGGTTGTCAGGCGGATGTCCTCGATTTGGGCCGCATCGGTGAACGGCACGATCCATGGGCCCAAGGCCCCGGAGTGTTCAAAGTTCTTTCCCTGGGTGACGTTGAATTTTGCATGGCGGACCCAGTCGCGAAGTGTGCCTTCATTACACAATGTCAGGCCGGCGATGTGGTCAAGGGCCTGGGATTCCTCGATATGGCGGCCCTCGCGGCCGATGATAATCGCGACTTCGCCTTCATAGTCGAGCTTGTCCGAAACTGTCGGACGTACAAGATCCTGTTTGTGACCGACAAAAGAACGCGGAAAGCGGATGAAGAGCGACATGTTCTTTGGAGCTTCGCTGTTGTCCTTGTACTCGGCGTTGCGGTCCGGGAAGTTCACACCGACGCAAATAATTTTTTCTGGCGAAGGTAAGGGAATTTCAAAAGTAAAAGTTCCCGTTTTATGGCTGACCTCTGCTCCCTTGGCGGCGTCTTCGAGCCTGTCAAATCCGCCGGCGGCGATAACTTCACGCAAGGTCGGCCATTCGGGGAACTCCGGCGAGAGCGCGATCATCCCGTCTTCGACAACGGCTCCGTAGTAATTGTTTCCGCCGGTAGAATAAGACGCAAATTTCATAAACCTGTTCCCTTGTATTTATGGTGCAACAATCGGTTGCGCATCGAGTGTGGAAGGGCGGGGATCGACGCTGTCAAACAGAGATCCCTCTTCGAACCAGCTACGTGGTGCGGGAGCGCCCCACAATGTCTGGCGCTGGGGATCCTTGAGGTCCCATCGGATCGGCTCGTGGTCCGGATCGACGGTCTGGTAGTCGGAGCTGTAGATCTCGGTACGGTGACCGTCCCGATCGCGGATGTAGAGAAAAAACGCATTGGAAATACCGTGCCGGCCCGGCCCTCTTTCAATGCACTCCACATAGCCTGTTGTTGACATGACATCAAGGAGGTCAATGATATGCAGCGGGTTGGCGACCCAAAAGGCGAAATGGTGCAGCCGGGGGCCGGTACCGTTGGTAAAAGCAATGTCATGTACCCCGCCTTTGCGATGCATCCAGACGGCCCAGTTGCGATCCGTTTCTTCATCGGCCGTGTATTCCGTGACCCGGAAGCCAAGTTGCGCATAAAAAGCTGCAGACGCGTCGACATCCGGCGAAAACATATTGAAATGGTCGATCCGCAAGGGCCTGACGCCATGGTAGAGCTTGTATTTCTGATGAATGGGTTTTAGCAGATCCATGCGCACAAAAAATTCGAGCGGGATACCCATGGGATCGCGGGTACGTAAGATTTTGCCCATGAACGGTCGCTCCTCCCATGAGACCGGCAATCCCTGTTCTTCGAACCATTTCGCCGCTTTTTCCAGGTCCGGTTCATCGTAGAGTTTGAAGCCCAGGACATTGACGCGGGGCGAATCCGATTTTTGCAGGATGAGGCAGTGATGTCCCCGCTCTTCCATGGCTCTCAGATAGATCGCATTGGAGTCTTCGAACGTCACCTGCAATCCGAATGTATCCACGTAAAACTGACGCGCCCAGTCGAGATCCGTGACGTTGAGTTCCATGTGGCTCAAGCGAACGATATTAAACGGCGGATAGAGAACTGGCTGGGGGATGGGCATTGTCAAAATTCCTTATCGATTGCCTCGTGTTTCGCACCAGACCGGATCCGCAAAGAGATCCGTCAGGCACATCGAGCGCGCTGCTTTGTTGCACCTCGCGGAGCTGTTATTTCAAGCTCCGAGCCGCGGTATGGGATGCTGACCGGTGGCGAAACCGATATGCTTCTGTTCCATATAAAATTCAAAAGACCAGTCACCGCCGTCGCGGCCAATACCGCTGGCCTTGACACCGCCAAAAGGTGTCGGCAGATGACGGACGTTCTCGGAGTTGACCCAGATCATGCCCGCTTCCAGGCTGTTGCTGACCCGCAGGGCCTGGGTCAGGTCCTGAGTCCAGACATATCCCGTCAATCCATACGCCACATCATTTGCGATTTTTATGGCTTCTTCCTCGGAAGAGAAAGGTATGGTCGTCAGCACGGGGCCAAATATTTCCTCCTGGGCAATGCGCATATCATTACGGGCTTTGGTGAACAGGGTGGGGCGAACATACCAGCCGTCCCCGGACAAGGCTTCGCCACCCGCCGCTATGGTGGCGCCATCGGATTCGGCAATCTTGAAATAGGAGCAGACCTTGTCGAAATGGGTCTCATGAATGAGCGGTCCAATTTCCGTATCAGGATCCAGGGGATGTCCCACACGAATATTGTTGACCCGCTCGACGAGCTTCTGCTCAAACTTTTCAGCGACGGATTCCTGGACCAGAAGCCGGCTTGAAGACGTACAGCGCTCGCCGTTAAGAGAGTAGATCATGAAGATTGCCGCATCCAGGGCCCGGTCGAGATCGGCACTGTCGAACACGATAACCGGGTTTTTGCCGCCGAGTTCAAAATGAACACGCTTCAAGGTCGGCGCGCCCTGGGCCATGATCATCGAACCCGTGCGGGATTCACCGACGAAGGCGATGGCCTTGATGTCCGGGTGCTCGGTCAGGGCTTTCCCGGCCTCTTCACCGAAGCCGTTAACGAGGTTCCACACACCGGGAGGCAGTCCTGCCTCTTCCGCGATCTCGATCAGGAGGCGGGCTGTGATCGGCGAAAACTCCGCCGGTTTGTGCACCACCGTACAACCGGCCGCCAGTGCCGGTGCGATTTTCCAGGTTGAGAGCATGAACGGTGTGTTCCACGGGGTTATTACCCCTACGGGCCCAAGGGGAACCCGGGTTGTGACATTCATCAGGGTCGGTGAGGGCAGGTTTTTGCCATCCCGGGCCATGGGGGCCTTGTCTGCAAAATATCTGAAGTTTTCGGCGCCGCGCAAAGCCGCTTTCGACATGAAACGCAGAGCCTGACCGGTATCCATGCATTCTGCGAAGGCAATTTCCTCGGCGCGGGATTCAATCAGGTCCGCAATTTTATGCAGCAGCTTCTTGCGCTTTGTATTGTCGAGATCGCGCCAGTCCGGAAAGGCTTTTTTTGCAGCTTTTGCAGCCTGGTCGACATCGCTGGCGCCACTCCGGGCGATATCACCAAGGAAAGAATTGTCCACCGGCGAATGGTTGGCAAAGGAACGACCGTCTTCCGCCGGGTAGGCTGTGCCATCAATATGATTGAGGAGGACATTGTCCCGAAATCGATCGAGATAGCCCGGGAGTTTCTCCAGATTTTGTGCAAGGGACGTCATGAGGATACCTCGGCTTTTTGTAACCGGTCTCGGACCGTGTTGAGTTTGGGACTAAGCTCAGGATCGATGTCCCGCATTTCAAAGGATAAGGCGATGGGGTGGGATTCGATAACCGGGTTTAAAAAT
>JANQOC010000659.1 GCA_028279265.1 Hyphomicrobiales bacterium | reverse complement strand
TCCTTGGCTCGCAAGTGATCGAACGCAAATTTGGACATCAGCTGGAAGCGGTTAGCGCGGTAATGCCGTACATGTTCGTAGTGCAATAACGCTGACTTCACGTCCTTGCGGTGCAAGGCAAAGGCGCTGGCGAGCGCGGCAGCGTCTTCGAACGATTGCGCAGCACCCTGACCAAATGTCGGCAGCATCGGGTGCGCCGCATCTCCGAGCAAACAGATGCGACCTTGCAACCATGTTTCGAGTGCGTCACGATCATAGAGACCCCACTTTGTGGGGCGAACCATTGCGCCTGCCATGGCGATCAGTTCTTCTTTGGTAGGGCTATTCGCGAAAGCCTCGCTGACTTCTCGAACGATATCCTCTCGACTTACTGGAAACCAATCGCCTTCCTCTTGTTCAAACTCCGAAGAATCAGGCTGGTAATGGGCAATCCAAACGTTAAGCAGTTCACCACCACGCACCCAATATGTCACCACCCCGCCCGCATCTACTTTATGGCGGTCCATGCTAAAGGAGTCGATGGGATTATAGTCCAGCGGACTGCCGTCGGACTTACGAAGCGCTTTGACGTCCTCTCGCGGAATAAGCCCGCGAAAGCAGGTCACCTCGGTCCAGCGTTTGCGGCGGGGGTTTGGCCAAGCCAACTTTAGAGTCGCTGAGTTAATGCCATCGGCACCGACGAGAATGTCTCCGACTGCAACTTTCCCATTTGAAAATGTTGCTGTCACCGCTTCTTCAGTTTGTTGCAGATCGGTCAGCCTGCTGCCCATATGCACAGTAATAGGGCATGGCTGGCCACTGTCGGGACCGAAGTCCATTACCCGCTTATGAAGGCACATTAACAGGTCCAACCTGTGCATGTGATGAAATCCGGCATTGTCGTCTGCAGCGGTGTTATGATCGAACGGTCTTTCGGACATCGTTCCATCTTCGTTGAACTGGCGTGACGATTTCAGAATTGCCGCCCGACCTCCATCAATGGCTCCGTCAGGACCTTTGGGGTCCCCACCATCGAGATCAACTCCCAGCCAATGGCATAGCCTGGCGCCGTTAGGGGGGATGTTTAAACCAGCGCCCGCCGTGCTGGGTTCCTTTGTCTGTTCATACACTTCGACGGAAGAAAAGGCCCCGGACTGTCGCAGCGCCAAAGCCGTCATCAATCCGCCCATGCCTGCGCCAACTATCACTGCTCGCATATCTATCTTCCTCCCATGATGAAATGGATCGCATCCAATAATTTGAAACTTCGTTCTGCGTTTTGGATACCCTTCCGCCTAACATCTCTGAATTCAGCTATCCTTTAGGGGCCGTATCAAAAACACAGTTTATGTTCATTTCACATACAATCACGCGCGGATTTGTTAGATAATCCTTGATTTTTGAAATAATTGTTCGATAAATTGAACAATGAGCTACGATGACTTGAACATATTTCGCCAGGTCGCAGCAGATGGATCCTTCACAAAAGCTGCCGATAATCTTGGTCGACCAAAATCGAGCATCAGCATGGCCGTATCCCGTCTGGAAGCCTATCTGGGGTTGCGTTTACTGGAACGCACAACCCGCCGCATTAGACTGACCGATGCAGGAATGAACCTTTACAATGATAGTGCGGAGCACCTGGATGCGTTGCGCGATCTCATACTGTCTACGCAGACACAAAGCCGTTCAATTTCAGGTACGCTTCGTCTGGCTGCGCCTTATGAGTTCGGGGCACACCACCTTTCTTCGATTGCGGCGCGATTGATGGCTGAACATATCGATTTGCGGATCATATTAGATGTCAAATATGGGCCGGCTGATTTTTTCGGCACAAACTACGACATCATGTTTTCGTTGATCGACCAGGAACTGCCCGATTCCAGCATCGTAATGAAAAAAGTATTTGAATTACATCGTGGAATATTCGCCTCACCCGAACTTCTTCGCCAACACACAAATCCTTTAAAGCCGGAAGATTTGGTGGAACTTCCACTTTTGTGCGCAGCAGATGAAAGAACGTGGCAGTTTAATTCAGCAAACGGTGACGGTGAACCAATCAATATTGATGTTGGTCAGCCACGCCTGAATTCCTCAAATGCCGATTTCCGAAAACGGGCGGCGTTGGAGGGTGTCGGAGTCATTCGGGTCACGTCATCGTTTTGCCAAAACGAAGTTGAAAACGGGAGCCTGAAGCGATTGCTTCCTGATTATGAATGCCAGCCATTAAAAGTTATTGCGCTGATGCCGACGCGCCGCTTAACTCTGCCAAAGGTTCGTCTGTTCTTGGATACGCTTGCCTCTGACAAGAACGCTGGCAATTAGTTGATGCGAATCTTCTCATTTTAGAGGTGTCGAAACTTACTACGTCAAAAATGGTTGAAGCCCTCCGCACGTTCTGATGTGATATAAAAACCGGGAGGTCCGCTTTCGCCCCCAGTTTCGATTCAATTCTTTTCTATCAATCGTAGCTTCGTCCGCTCTGCAGACCTAACTCAAAGTCAGCCAAGGGCAGCTTCGGTTCGGAAGCAAACGTTGAATTCAAGGAAATCGGAGTCTGCTCACCCTTCAAAATCAGAAATCACAATCAGATTTCTCGAAATTCCCATTCTCCGCAAAAGCACTTCTCGCCTATCATTTCAACTCTGGGGTTGAAAGAGATCTAAGAAATGCGACGAGATCTTTGCTTTCCTGCTCCGTTAAATTCAACGGCCTGAGAATCAATGCCCCATCACTGTGAATGCGGTCGAGATCGATGTTAGAGTAATGGTCGATGACATCCCGAAGGGTTAGGAGGGACCCATTGTGCATGTACGGCGCCGTGTCGGTGAGCTGCCGCAATGAGGGCACCTTGAACTGACCGAAAGTCCGATGGTTTTGCGCCACTTGCCGGGTTGGCCAGCCGGTGGCCCTTTCAGGTGCGTCATTGTAACGCCCGAGTTGATTAAAGGGGGACGATTTCAGTTGCTGTATGCCCTTGAAACGTCCGCGGTCCACGCGCCCGGGTCCCGTAAAATAGGGCACGCCGGCATCATCGAACTCGTCGTTTGTAAACCTTGCCCCGATGTGACAGAGATTGCATTGGCCACGACCAACGAATAATGCGGCACCTCGCTGCGCCGATTGCGGATAATTCTGAGCCGCCTTGGTATCTCCTCGGACCAGCGCATCCCGGAACATGTCGAAACTGGTTCGGCCGGTCACGATTGTTTCCTGAAACGCGGCCATGGATTTTGCCACATCAACAACCAAGTCCATGGGCTTGCGCAGGTCCGGCGATGTGCCAAAAACATCAGAATATCGGCGTTTTAAATCAGGATCGTTACGGAGGATGGCGGCAACTCTGTCCGGCGTAACTCCCATTTCCCGTTCATCCAGGATCGGTCCGATACTTTGCGCCCAGAGGCTGTCGTTGTGACCAGCCCAGCCGAACCACCGGTTGCCGGATACATTGAAAAGAGACTGAGTGTTGCGATCAAGTCGTTCAAGCCCCCCCGCCCGCGCCTTGCCATCGGTCCAGCCAAGCTTTGGATTGTGGCAGGTACTACAGGCGATCTGACCATTCGCAGACAGTCGGGTATCGAAGAATAGCCGTTCGCCCAATGCAACAGCGGCTTCATTACCGGAAACGCGGTTGCTGGGATCGGTCTGTCGTATTGGTGGCCAGGGGCCGTGGCGAATGATTTTCGCAATTTCCAGGTCGTTCAGTAGAAGTTTACTACGGTTGTCGGGACCTTGCCCTGCGAACGCCCCGTCCCAGAGTGCCAGAATTAAAGCGGTACACCCAATAAATATAGTTGGTATGGGATTCATTTAACATTCACTTCGTAGGTATAACGATGTGTCTTGTCCTTTCCATAGGCCGTTACCTCAAATCGCCAGATACCGGGCATGTGAAACAAAATGTTGTTCACCGAATATTGGTTATCATCAATTTTTTCCATGCTGGGCTGATAATTCATACCATGTTTATGGGCCGGCATGGTCGCGTCCATCGCTAACTTCGCCGGATACTGGTTCAATTGGGAACATATCGTGACTTTCGCCGCGAAAGGCGCGTTCAGTGGTACATCATCCGGACTGAGCTGAAGTTGAACTGTCCAAGGGGCATCCCCGGTGCTGGACATTTCAATCCCCGTTCCAGGAACACACTTTTTTTGGGCAGGTGTTTCATCGGCGACCGCCGGATGGCCGGTACAGAGGCCGGCAACCAGCAATAACAGTGTGGCAAGCCGGATCATTCTGAATTCCTTTTCACAACCTGTTTGATCATTTCTTCGGCATTACGATAGGCAATGCGTTCCACCAGCTCTTTAGGCAAACTGGAGATCCACTCACGGCTGAAATTCGCATGGTCTTCCACGTAGTACCATCGCTCCGGTGCGAATGTATCTGTTCCGACCATGAATCTGTCCGGGAACGCTGTGAACACCTTGAGCCAGTCATCTGCCACCTTGCCGCCGCTTGACTGGTCGCTGCGGAATGCGAGATCCGCCCACAGATTCTTGTGTCTCTCCAATACCTTCTGAACCGCCTCCGGCCTGTCGAACCCGGAATGCGCCCAAAGGACCAAGGCATCTGGATAAGACTCGAATATCAAGTCAATGGCTGCGGCATCTGAATGGGCATGGAGCAATAGTTTGTGCTCTCTGGCCAAAGCGATAATGCGCTGAAGAACCGGGGTTTTTATATCGTCCCCGAATGCGTGAAACTCGCCAATCGCGAAATATTTGTTCTTCGCCAGGTTTGCCTCGACATAATCGATGACGGTCGGGTCATGCATCCATGTGGATATCTCACCGCGCCGACGATAAGGCCGCAGGGACGGGACGATGAGGTCCGGAGCCTCGGAAAACAATAGCTGTGTCCCGTTGTCATCGGAACTTGAGACGAGTGCCTTTCGTAAACCGGCCTCTCTGAGAGTCTTTATCGCTTCAACAGGCGGGACGAGTTTAACCGCGTCATGGCTGTAGTGAATGTGTGCATCGAATATGGGTAATTTGTCGGCATAGGCACTATAAGGATCAATTACCGAGACGATCCAGCCAAGCATAAATGTGAACACCGCAATGCTTCGTGTTTTCATCCTAACGGTCCAGTATGTCTGTTAATTCAGTGATCTGTTTGTACGTTTTTCAAATTAGTAGGGATCATTCCTGCGGAAAGTCAATATCGTCTGTTATGTCAATTCTCGGGAGGTTTCCATTCAAAACACCGAGCTCGGGAGTGCAACAATAATCCAAATTATATTAGTCATTTAATTCGTGTTTTTCACTCAAGAAGCACGAATGGATAGGTAATTATAGCTGTTTTGGATCATATTGAGATCTTTTTGGCCGCCTTGGAAAAATTACCCATTGCCCCCGTTAACGGACATAACGGGCGATCGTTCGGAATGGCAGCTTTGTGCCAGTAGCTGCCAATCTCGCAGTTTCAATTGCAGTCATCAAAATCTCGACGCCGACAGGTCCCTACATAAGTCCTGCGGTGGAACGGCAGAGGTTATCTGTCAACGATGACCATAGTTTCACCGAAACGCTCTCGCATGCGTCTCGATCGCA
>JANQOC010000625.1 GCA_028279265.1 Hyphomicrobiales bacterium | reverse complement strand
TTTTTTATCCAGTTGATAAAACCCTGAAGCGATGGCGGTGCCAGGTCATCGTAGTGAATTGCCATGTTCAGAAACTCGTCGATGGCGTCACCCGCTTCCGGCCCCAATCTGGCGATCATCTTTTCCCGCCGGTAATCTTCGGTCAGCAATCCCGCAAAAAACTCGAACGGCGGCACCAGGTCCGCACGTGCCAGCCAGTTTTTCAAGGTACTAACAATGGCTTTGTAATTCGCAATGGAGTCTGAGCGATGTTGCAGGGCTTCCCAAAGCGCACCTTTTCTAGCGTTGCGAATTTCGAGAAGCTGGTCATCCGACAAATTAAAGAAGGGGCTCTTTAACAGCGTGGCCAGGCTGAGATCATCCTCGGGCAAGAGGATAAACTCGGCGAGTACCATCAGATCCATGACCGCGAGCTGTTCGGTTATGCGAATCCTGTCGGCGCCGGCAACCGGAATATTCAGGGCTTTCAATTCCCTGATCATGTGAGGTGCAAACGGTTCCCGCCTGCGAACCAGGATCAATATATCGCCTGGCGTAATCGGTCGCCCGGAAGAACGCAACTTTGTCTCTGACGCAAGCCAGTGTTGGATACGCCGGGCGACTTTTTTTGACAGTTGTACGACCGGAAGGTCCGTGTGGAATTCTTCAGCGGGATTCCACGGATCCGCACTTTCGATTTTTTCCGCTTTTTCCGTATCCCAGACTTCGATCAATCCCGCCTGATCCTGTCGAAAGGCATGGTGCAGGATATTTTCACTCTTCGAGGTAACAGCCTGTAACAGTCGCTGGTCCTGAAAAACCGTATCGACGGCATGCAAAATAGGATAGGTCGACCGGAAGGATTGATTGAGCGGAATGTTATGCAGATCCAGTAGAGCCATTTCCGCCTTTTTCTTGAACAGATCTCCCATTCCGGCAAACTTTCGCGGATCAGCGCCCTGAAATCCATAAATCGACTGCTTTTCGTCGCCAACCGCAAATATTGTACGGGCATCTTTCGACTGGCTTTCTCCGGAAAAAAACTCGTCTGTCAGCTTGTCGATAATGTTCCAGGCCATGGGGCTGGTATCCTGGGCCTCATCGACCAGAATATGATCAATTCCTCCATCCAGTTTGTATAATACCCAGGAGGATGCATAGGAGCTGCTGAGCAAATCCGAGGTTTTTTCTATCAGATCGTCGAAGTCCAGAGATGACCGCTGGAGTTTCGCTTTTTTGTATGCGCGCGAGATCTCTTTCGAAACGACGATCAGCGCCGTACTGGCTTCTGCCAGTCGCAATGTGTCTATTTCCTGTACTAGATCGAGTACGCGTTGCTGCAAATTGAGGAGCAACTCCACCAGAGATTCGTTTTCTTCCTTAATCCGGTTGGTGACAAGTCGTTTACGGGGTTCCTTTTTCTTGTCGGTCAAAAATATGTTCTGAATCACCGCAAGTCGCGCTTCCGGATTCGCTGTCTGCAAAAGCTGTTCGAACTTCAGCCCAAGCTTCTGATCGGACTTTTGCCCCGTAGCCAGTACACCGGCGGCGGTTTTGATCTGGTCCTCAGAGAGTATCCGGGACAACCGATCCCGCAGCGCCGGCAAATCAAGACCGTGACTGATACCCAGTTTAGACTTGATTTCCCCCAGCAATTCTTCTCTGCCAAACCTTGATCCTTCAAGTTTTTTGAAGTGCTCCTGAAACAGAATTCGCTTCGACAGCAGGGAGTCAATGAGTGAGATGAATCGATCCTCATCTGCAAAAAAAGTGATCGTTCTGAGAGCATGCCCGAGATCCGACTTATCGTCCTCGGAAGCCTGTTTGAGTATTTTCTCGATGACCTGTCGGCGCAGTGCACTCTCCTGTGCTTCGTCGAGCACGACAAAATTTGGGGCAATCTGAGCTTCCAGCGGAAAGCGGTGCAAAAGGCGTTCGCAAAAGGCGTGAATCGTTTGGACTTTCAAACCACCCGGCGTTTCCAGGGCATCCGCAAACATCCGCCGGGCCCGATCGCACTCCACCTGGCTAGGCGGACGGCCGAGTATTTTGCCAATATGCTCATTTACTTCCCGGTCATTATAAATCGTCCATTCGCTCAAACGGCGAAACAGCCGGTTGGACATTTCCGATGCCGCGGCCTTGGTAAATGTCAGGCAAAGAATACGCTGTGGCGGCGTACCTGACAGCAGAAGCCTCAAAATGCGCTGCACCAGTACATAGGTCTTTCCTGTTCCGGCATTCGCGGAAACCCAGGCAGAGGCTTCCGGATCTGCGGCTCGCGCCTGCTGTCTCTCCGTTGATTCCCTAATGGAACTTGTTGCGACATCATTCATGTTTGGCCGCCTTCCCCGGCATTCCATTCCTTCACCCGGGCCAGATGGCCATACTTGTCATAACGGTAGTCGAATCCGTAGCGTCGAAGGGCCGCATAACCCGTTGTTTCAACGTCGAAAAGCGCCACGAGCTTTTTCAGGTGGTTAAGGGCGTCGGCGGCAAGTTCATCCAGATTGTCATGAAGAATTTCGATTTCCTCACCCGGCACTTCACTTCCCGATGCCCGGATATATTTCAGTGCAGCCAGGGAAGCCGCTCCGAGGTCTTCAAATCCCGCGGATTTTGCAATCGCCCCTTCCAGGGACAGTTGCGGTTTTTTGCCCGACAGGACTTCGCTTCTCGCAGGCAAGACACCGGTCTTATAATCATAAATCGATACCGCTCCCTGGTCATCGAGATCAATGCGGTCGGCGCGGGCCGTCAAAGTAAACAATCCTGCGGGAGCCTCGAATTCGAGCGAGCCGCCGGTTTCCGAAGCCACCCTGACCACGTTGCTGCGCCGCAGTTCTTCAGATTGTGCGAACCATCCGGCAAATCGCTCAAGCCGCGGTAACCAGAAGGCGGCAATACGCGGGTGCGTCTGATATTTCCTGAGAATCTCCTGGCAAATTTCCAACAGTCGGTCTTCTGTGTTTTCCGGAAGATTTGTCGGATATCGGTCCGAGAACACGTGCAGAGCATGGTGGACGATCTGACCGCGCAACGCGGCATTGGGATCACCACCAAGTTCGGCGAGCGGCTCAAGCTTCAGTATTTTTCTCGCAAAAATAGAATAGGGGTTGGAGATCCAGTCCTCGATCTGCGTGACACTGAGTTTCCGGGGCCGGTATTTCACCGGTGGCTTCGGATTGGGAGGTGGGAGGATCTCCTCTCTTTCAACCCGATCCCGGAGCAGCGCCCAATCCAACCAAGGGTGCTCCGGAGACGGCAGGAGTTTATCTTCCAGATCCATTCCCTTCATCAGGGTCTGCAGCCTGAGAATCCAGCGCGACGGAACTGTCGGGACACCATCCTGTTTTGATGCCCGTGTCAGAAAAACCTCCCGGGTTCCCAGCATTTGAGAAAAGTCATGGGCCGAGTAACCGATAAGCTCTTCGATCGCCGGCAGTTCCAACTCTTTACGCATGGGCCGGTTCAACCAGGCATCAGGTTCCATTAGCTGCGGCCAGACACCTTCATTCAATCCCCCAAGAATGACGATATCTGCCTGCTGCAACCGCGCCTCGAACGGCCCCCAGATAAACAAGCGGGGATGCACAGGCGTTCGATCCCGTAGCGCCTGCCCTGCGATCAACCCCCGGTAAAGCTGCGGATATTCGTGCGCAGCAATTTGCGGACCTGGAATTTGATCATTCAACAGATTGGTCAGGAAAATGGACAAGGTTTCCCCGGCTTCACCCTGCCAGAGGCTCTCGAAACTGCCTTCATGATTTCGGGCCAGCGCCTCGGCCACCAATATCTTGGCTCTTACAAATTCCGGTATCTCTCGCTTTTCCGCGCTGTGGGCAAGCTGTAACAATGGATCAAGCGCAGTTCTCAGCCGTTCGATGAGCTCCTTGGCTCTGATCCATTCCCGTTTCTGCAATCGCCCCAAAACAGGGTGAAATATCTGCTTGTTCTCATAGCTCCGGGTCATGCGATCCAGTGCGATCTCGATCGCATCAAGACCTGTGCCCAGGAGCGGTTGACGGAGTGCGATAAGTTCGACCGCCCGGGTTGCAGCTCGAATTTCGCCAGCTTTGTATCCCAACCGGGTAAGGGGATGCTTGAGAAGTGACAACAGTTCGGCAGGGGCAAAGTTTTTTTCAAGGGCATCTGAGAGCAATTCGAAAAAAGTACCCGGTGGCGTTTTAACCAGGGGGCGCCCGGCGGAATCGTCAACCATAATGCCCCATTTCAGCAGGCGGACCGAAACCCTCCGCCCCAGGATTCGATCCGGTGTCACAAGGGCGGCGCGAACTCCAGGGGTTTCAATCGCACGACGAAGAATCAATGAAACAACTTCCGCTTCATCCTGAGCCGTCGGAGTTTCAATGTAATTGAAGGACTCAAGGACTCCGGACCACTCGGCTTTCCGCTTCGGATCGGAAATCTGTTCGACCCAGTGCTCCGTCGTGCCGGCGGGACGCATGACCTCACTGACCAGCTGCAATCGGCTGGCGCTGTTCTTGTCGGGTTCAGTGCCTTCAACATAGGTCACATCGGAACGCTCGATACCGATGGAGCCCAGCAATTTTTTCAATCCGTATTGCGGATGTTCGGGATGGCTTTCGTCGATTGCCAGCCAGCCGGTATCGTCCAATGTCAGGTCCAACCCCGGGAGCACAACGGCACCGTTGGGAAGTTTCGATACGATGTCGAGAAGCCTGGCTGCGGCGGGAATACTACCCGTCGCCCCCGCAGCGATAATCGGATGCGTCGGAAGCTCCCGGGACAAGCGCCGGCTTTCCGCCTGCAATAAGAGATTGCGACGGTTCATCGGAGAAAGCAATTTACGTTCGTTCAGATAAAGCGGCCAGTGCTCGATCACGATGGACAGGAATTCAAGTGTCTTTTGCCAGTGATCGGAATATTTTTCCGGTACGATGCTCCGGATCTTGCTCAAATCCACTTGTTCAGTTTCAACAGCATCCATCAGGCTTATCAATTCCGATGCCAGAGCCGAAGCCTGCGCCGGTGTGTAAACTGGATTATTGTCGGACCCCTGTTTTTCCGCGGAACCGGACGTTGCCTCGGACCATTTGAGAATAAGCCTCGAAAGCACAAGGCGTCGTTCCAGGTCGGTAATAGCCGGAGCAATGTCGATATGAGATTCAGCATTGCCCGGTGTGATACCGAAATTGCTGAGTTCAATAAGATCCTCGTCGATATCGCCGATAGGCATAATCCGCGGGAGGAGAATTGCATTATTTCCTGATACTCGCAGAAACGCCTCCCGCATCGTCCGGCAGGAGCGGCGGGTCGGCAACAGCAGCGTAAATCGCGTTAAGTTCAGTGGATCGGGAGCAGGGCCACCGGCAACCGGCAAGTTTCCCTGCAAAATCGCCGCAGCAAGGGAGTCGAGAAAATTGGCCGTATCGGGGATGGTGTAAACACGTGATGTTTGATCTGGCATGATCAATCAAATTTCGGTTCAGGAAATTTCTTCGACATAGGCTTCGGCATCTGAAACGGCATCGGGAGATCCGATATGCATCCACACTCCCTCGTGACGCAAACCATACAGCCGATTTGCCTCAAGTGCCTGGTTCCACACTTCGTTCAGGGAAAATCTGGTGACTTTTCGATCTTTGAAAAGGCGCGGATGCAAGATGGAAACACCTGCATAGACATAGGGTGCAATCTCTCTCTCCGGCCGTCGGGAGAGCCTGCCGTCGGGGTCCATGATGAAATCCCCCTGCCCCGAATAACCGATACTCGTTGTGGTCGAAGCCAGCAGAAGCAGTCCATCCATCAGTTTCGAATCCCATCTCTTTGTCAGACGTCTCAGACTTGAACCGGCGCCTTCAATCCAGATCGAATCGGAATTGTGAACCAGAAACGGTTTTTGACCAAAGTTGGCGAGCGCCTTGGTTATACCGCCGCCGGTATCGAGGAGTTCTTTTCTTTCATCGGATATGACGATCTTTGGCGCCCGCCGGTGCGCCAGATGCTTCTCCAGCAGGTCGGCCTTGTAGTGAACATTGACGACGACCTTATCAATTTCGATTTCCTCCAACCTGCCGAGAACATGATCTATGAGGGGTTTTTGCCTCACTTTGACGAGGGGTTTGGGGCGGTCCTTGGTCAGATGTTCCATGCGTTCGCCCAAACCTGCTCCTAAGATCATCGCGTTTCTTACTGACATCTGTGATCGTCTCCAGCTTGAATTGCCGTCGTTTTCGCCTAGCCGCGATTCTCGGGGTGAATCGCCGCATCATACCAGTGCTTGAGATCACTAAGGTAGTCATTTGACAGATTCCGTTCCAAATATCCCCAAATTCGCGGTATGTGGTTGAGATATTGCGGTTTACCGTCCCTGATCGCCAGACGCGCAAAAATACCCAGAATTTTCGTATTTCTCTGAGCTCCGAGCAATGCGTATTGTCGTCTGAATGTACCCTCGTCAAAATTCCCGTCACCGGCTCCGCGCTGAGCGCAATAATAGTCCAACAATCGGTTTTCGGTATCCGGGGGGATATCGACCCGCGCATCCTGGAGCAAGGACACAACATCATAAGCTTCCGGTCCCCTGACGCCGTCCTGAAAATCAATCACCCCCACGGAAGTAACCGAGTTGCCCCTATTCAGAAGAAGCAGATTTGGCGAGTGGAAGTCGCGTAAAACGAGATGGTTATTTTCGTGTTCGAGAGACCGAAATAGCTCCTGCCAAATTGACAAAAACCTGTCCGACTGGTCTTGAGATATTGCACACTCTTTTCTCAGCTTCAGATACCATTCGAGAAACAGTTCGACCTCTATGGCAAGCGCAGATCTATCGAAGGCGGGAATGGCATACTGCTTGCCGGTTTCCGCGACAGGCAATGTTTCGGGAACCCGGTGTCTGCCCATTTCCAAAAGCACATCGAGAGCCGCGCGATAAAGCGGTTCTATGGGTTTG